>NZ_JBVJND010000015.1:0-226174 GCF_055583825.1 Streptomyces sp. NPDC104367
CAGCGGCAGCGGCAGCGGCAGCGGCGAAGAAACCCCCGCAACCACAACCCCCGGCTCGACCTTCCCCGCCCGCTACGCAGCCCCCTACATCGAGACCTGGAACCCCCCGACCGTCCTCACCCAGGCACACGAAGCCGGCCTGCGCTACGCAACCCTCGCCTTCGTCCTGGACGGCGGCAACTGCACCGCCACCCTCAACGGCAACCAGCCCCTCACCGACCAGAACTGGCTCCAGGCCATCCACGCACTACGCGCCGACGGCGGCGACGTCATCGCCTCCTTCGGCGGCGCCGCCGGCACCGAACTCGCCCGCGCCTGCACCACCACCAGCACACTCGAAACCCAGTACCGCAACGTCATCGACACCTACGGCCTCACCCGCCTCGACTTCGACATCGAAGGCACCACCCTCACCGACACCACCGCCAACACCCGCCGCAACCAAGCCCTCGCCAACCTCCAGAAAGACATCGAGAACACCGGCGGCCACCTCGACATCCAATACACCCTCCCCTCCGGCACGAACGGCCTCCAGACCGACAGCCTCACCCTCCTCCACAACGCCGAACAAACCGGCCTCCGCATCTCCCTCGTCAACATCATGACCATGGACTACGGCACCCACACCCACGACATGGGCCAAGCCGCCATCGACGCCGCCACCGCCCTGCACACCCAACTCGCCACCATCTGGCCCTCCCTCACCGACCAACAACTCTGGACCAGACAAGGCAACACCCCCATGATCGGCGTCAACGACACCCCCGACGAAACCTTCACCCTCCACGACGCCACCCGCCTCACCGACTTCGCCACCCACAAAGGCATCCAACAACTCGCCTACTGGGCCCTCGGCCGCGACACCCCCTGCACCACCACCGGACAACTCTCCGACACCTGCTCCGGCACCCCACAACAACCCCACGACTTCCTCACCACCTTCAACAAAACAACCACCACCACACCCGGCACGCCTACCGTCACCGAACCGGTCACGGGCCTGACGACCGGCGGTGCCACCCCGTCGCCCTCCGCGAGCACGGCGAGGCCGGAGACCGGGGGCGGCGGCAGCGGCCGTAGCGGTATCGACCTGTCGATCTGGCAGCTCCAGGAACCGGTCGGCTCCTCCGGGTCCCCGACCACGATCAGCGCCTCCCAGCTCCAGAACGGCTACGAGGACGACTACTTGTACACCGGCACGGACGGTGCCCTGACCTTCTGGTCGCCCGAGGCGGGCGTCACCACGCCCAACTCCAGGTACCCGCGCTCCGAGTTGCGGGAGATGGGGCAGGGCGGCGGCAGCGCCAACTGGTCGCTGTCGGGCACGCACCGCATGAGCGCCACCCTGCGCGTGGAGTCGGTGACGTCCAACGTGTGCGTCGGCCAGATCCACCTCGGTGAGGGCGGCGGCTCCACGAAGCCGTTGCTGGAGCTGTACTACCGCTCCAACGGCGACATCGTCCTGGGCACCGAGAACTCGCCCGCGGGCGGCCAGACCCTGCACGACGTGGGCAACGTCCCGGTCGGCGAGAAGTGGAGCTACACGATCGGCGTCTCCGGCGGCGACACCATCGACCTCACCGTGAACGGCAGCACCACGCACTATCCGATCGCCGACTCCTTCAAGTCCTACCAGCAGTACTTCAAGGCCGGCGCCTACAACCAGTCGGCCTCGAACAGCACCACCAAGGGCGCCAGGGTGGCGTTCTACGCCCTGGACGTGACCCACAACTGACACCCACAACTGACACCCACCACTGATCCACCACTGACCCATTCACACCCCCGCGCGGGCCCGCCGCCGGCGAGCGCCGGGTCCCACGGCCCGACGTGGGTGGAGTTCGTCGGCGAGCGCCGGGTCCCACGGCCCGACGTGGGTGGAGTTCGTCGGTGAGTTCCCGGTCTGCCGGGGGCCGGGACGGAGACGGTTAGCCTGTCGGTATGTCGGAGCGTGTGGTGTCCGGTCGGTCGGACGGGCTGATCACCTTGGCGGGCGCGGATGCTCTGTGGGCCGACGCGACGGCCGCCGGTGCCGTGCCGACGGCTTCGGGGGCCCTCACTCGCCCTCCCGCCCACCCCGAGGCGGGGTATGTCCTGCTCGGCGGGTGTGCGGTGGGGACGGTGGGGGTGCGCGGCGGCGAGTGGCGGGTGCGGGAGGCCGAGGTGCGCCGGGCGGCCGCGGAACTGAACGCGGTGGGGATGGACCGGCAGGACCTGGTTCGTGTCGGTCCGTTTCGCGGGGTGCCCAGGCAGGAGCGCGGGGAGGGAGCGTCGCTGCGTTGGCGCCGGCGCATCGCGGGGGAGGCGCGGGAGCCGGGTGGCCCCGGGCTGACGGCACGACGTGAGGCCGGCCGGCCGGACCATCTGGCGGGGATCGACTGGCGGCGGCTGCTCGTGGAGCGGACCCGGGACGGGGCGGAGCGCACGTGGTGGCTGCCGCGTACCGTGGTCAGGCTGCTGGACGCGGCCGAGCACGCCGAGGCGCGGTGGGTCCGGGCCGAGCGGTCCCGACCGGCAGGCGCGGCCGTCATCGAACGGCCCGCCCCCACCCGCCCGGCTTCGGACGCCGACGGTCGGCAGCCGACGGGCCCCGACAGCCCGGCAGTCCCACCGCGTCCGTACGGCAGGGAGCTGGAGGGCCAGTTGTACTCGGTGCTCAGCCGGAAGCCGGGTACCTCCCGCAGGGTGGCCGGGTGGGCGTGCGCCGTCTGCCGTACCGCACCGGCCACCGTGCTCGACCACTGCCACGAACACGGCTACGTCCGCGCCCCCGTCTGCCAGTCCTGCAACACCCAGGAACGCCCCGACCACCTGTACAGCAACGACATCCGCGTCGCGAACCGCTACACACGCCTCTTCGGCACCGGCACCGAAGACTGGCTCCGCCACTGGCACCGCTGTTCCGGCTGCCGCGCACGCACCACTCTTCCCCTGCCGCACCTCGCCGCCTGGACCGCCCACACAGCCTGCCGACCGCTGCGTCCGACCCACCCCGCCGCCGGTGGCCGCAGGCCCTGCGGTTCCCTGCGGGTGTCGTGGACGGGCAGTCAGAACACGCCCCGCACCTGCCTGTTCACGGTCGCCGTCGACTTCTGCCCCGTCGGGGAGCACCGCGTCCTGGCGCGGGTGCCCTACCGCGAAGCCGCCGAGCGGTTTCGCGCCTGGCTGGCCGAGACGGCCCCCGCGGTGGCCGCCGCGGCCGGCCCCGACCGCCTGGACGGCCTGCCCGCCCGGTCCCGGCCGGTCGTCGCGGACACCGGCGGCGAGGACCTGGAACTGTTCTGAGCGGGCCCGGGACCGGAGCCGGGCCTCGGGCGCGGGGTGATGCGGGGCGGGGCTATCCTTGTCGACGGCTGCGGTCTGTCGTCGCAGCGCGGCGGTGGGGCTCGCCGTGACCGAACCGCGGCAAGGACGCCGCCAACAGTCCCTACTTGCGAAGGTGTGTGCCCGCGTGCGCGGGCCCCGGCGAGTAGGAGACGTGTTTCCATGACGGCCCCGCGATCCCGTACGACCGACGATCCCACGGATCCCGATGTCGATCCGCGCGTGCCCGCTCAGCGGCGGCCGTCCTGGCGGCCCCGGAGACCGGTCGTGGCGGTCGTCGCGCTCGGCGGAGCGGTCGGGGCGTCGGTCCGGTACGGGGCGTCACTGGTGTGGCCGGCGGCGGGCGTCTTCCCGTGGACGACGCTGTGGGTCAACGCGGTGGGATGCGCGGTGATCGGCGTGTTCATGGTGCTGATCACGGACGTGTGGGTGGCGCACCGGCTGGTGCGGCCGTTCTTCGGGACCGGGGTTCTCGGAGGTTTCACGACGTTCTCGACGTACGCGGTGGACATCCAGAAGCTCGTGGACGGCGGCCATCCCCGGACCGGGCTCGGGTACCTGGCCGCGACGCCGTGCGTGGCGCTGGCGGCGGTGTGGGTCGCGGCGGCGGCGACGCGCGGCCTGACGACGGGGAGACGGCGGGGAGGCGGCGGTGGCAGGTCTGACAGTGCCGGCGCCCTGCCGGTGGCGATCGTGGTCGGGGACACCGAGGACGGGGTGAGGGCGTGAACTGGCTGCTCGTGATCTGCGGTGCCCTGGTCGGGGCACCGTTGCGCTACCTGACCGACCGAGCGGTGCAGAAGCGGCACGACACGGTGTTCCCATGGGGCACGTTCACCGTGAACGTGGTCGGCTGCCTGATCCTGGGGCTGCTGTCGGGGGCCGTGTCGGCAGGGGCCGCCACGGCGCGGGCGCAGCTGTTGCTCGGCACGGGCCTGTGCGGTGCGCTCACGACGTACTCGACGTTCTCCTACGAGACGCTCCGGCTGGCCGAGGACGGGGCGCGGTTCCTCGCCGTGGCCAACGTGGTCGCGAGCGTGGTGGCCGGCCTCGGGGCCGCGTTCGTCGGCGTGTCCCTCGCGCAGGCGCTGTGGGCGTGAGGCTGCCGGTGTCCGGCACGCTCGCGCTCAGGTGGGGAAATCCTCGTTGTCGCAGGTCAGCCAGGACTCGGTGATGGTCCTTGCCTCGTCCGCCTGTTCCGGTGTGACGACGCCCTCCATGTCCGGGCCGCGGCCCAGCAGGTCCCTGACGCATGCGCGCTCATCGGCGCTGACCACCCAGACGGACGAGGTGGAGGACCCGTCGTCGTGCCAGTCGAGCACGCTCAGGGTGTGCCGGTGGGTCATCGCGTCCTCCCAGCCCATTGGTTACGGGATGCGCGGATCGGCCTCACGGTCTCGGCCTGCGGGTGCTCCGGGCCCTGGGTGACGCTGTACTCCGCCTTCCGGTTCTCCTCCAGGGAGCGGTACGAGCCCGGTCCTGCCTCGATCGCCGAGAAGTGGACGAAGACGTCGGTGCTGCCGTCGTCCGTTCGATGAAGCCGAAGCCCGCTGCGTACGCAGCGGGTACACCGCCAGAAAACGACTGCCGACTCCACGGTATCGCCGACGCCCCCACCCCGCGCGCCGCCCTCGGCGACGCCGGCCCGGCCCATGGGGTGCGGGGCCCGGGGCGGGCGGGCTCGTGCGGGTGCGGCCCGCCCGCCCCGGTGAGGGGTGTCAGCCGGTGGCGACGATCTCGTTCACGATCCAGGCGCCGAGTTCCTCGGTCATGGTGGTGTGCGGTTCGTTGCGGCTGGCGCAGAGGAAGGCGTCGAGTTCGCTGCTGTCCGGAGCGATCGGCTTGTAGAGCGCCGTCTGGTCGTCGATGTCTCCCGCGGCGACGGCACTGATGCTGGGGATGAAGCAGGACGTGCGGATGACGTCCTTGTCCACGGTGTTGCCGAGGAACGCCATGAGGAGGCCGGCCAGGCCGAAGCTGCCCGGGTCGCTGCCGTCCGGCAGCGGCAGCGTGAACAGGCCGCCGGGCGCGCCGTCGATCTCGGGCAGCCCGCTGGTGCGGACCTCGACCGGCTGGCCGTTGGCCTTCTGCAGGCGGGCGACGACCTGGTCGCCCTGTGCCTGGGTCTTGAGCCAGGTGTCCTTCAGCGTCAGGCCGTCGCCCCTGACCGCGGTCACGTCGGCGTGGACGCCGTTGCCGGTGCCGGTGTCCACGCCGTTGGCGACGGCGATCCTGCGGACGGCGCGCGGCCATCCGCCGAGCTGGTCGAGTTCCCTGAGGAACGCCACCCGCTCCGGGGCGGGCGCCGGGGTGTCGTCGGTCTTCGCGATGTACCAGCGCGCCATCTGCTTCGCGGCGGGGCTGTTGAGCAGGCCGGAGAAGAGGCGGAGGGATTCGCCCACGACGGGGTGCTCGCTCCAGTTGTCCGCCGCGAAGTGGACGAACCCCTGGAGGGAGACGGGGAGCCAGGCGCCGTGGTGGGGGGAGTCGTAGGAGAGGTGGAGGGACGTCTCGTGGTCGGGGAGGGAGGGGTCCTGCTCCATCTTGGCCAGCGCGTAGCGGGTGACGATGCCGCCCATGCTGAAGCCGCCCACGACCAGTTTCGCGCGGCCCACCCGCTCGCTGAGGGCGCGGCGGATGCAGTCGATGGCGGTGTCGGCGTTGTCCGTGATGGACGCCGTCCGGTCGGTGTAGCCGAGGATGATCACGTCCCGGCCGGTGGCGTGGAGTTCGGAGATGAAGCGGAAGTCGCCGTTCTCCTCCAGGCCGTGCCAGAGCAGGTCGAGGTCGCTGGTCCCGCTGGAGAAGCCGTCGGAGAGGATGACGGGCCGGACGAGCTGCCGGCGGTTCAGCGGGCTGTAGTAGACCCAGGCGGTTCCGCCGGCGAGGGACCACTCCTCGTGCGGCTCCGGTGCGGAGGCGATCGCGGCGCGGGGTTCGGGGGAGACAGGGCCCCAGATGTCAACGACGGGGGTAGGCATGATCGGCTGACTCCTTGCGTGGTGGTGGGTTCGTCGATCGGCGGTCCCGTCACGTCGTCTCGTGCGATCACGACCGCCCGGAATCATGGTTGCAGAAGGTAGTCGAATCGCTACTTAGCGCGAATGTTCGGTCGTGTCCGGTCGTGCCTGCTGCTTGACAGCCGCCTGAGTGCCACTGTGCCGCCCCGCCCGGACGCCGGCGGGCCCGCACCGTGCGCGGTACCGGGGCCCGACGTCTCCCGGACGATGAGCCGAGTGGCCGTCATCCTGCCGCGAGCGTGGCCGGTGGCGACGGTGCTGAACGCGGGGAATCGCCGCCGCGGGCGCGGAAGGCGGACGGGGCTGTGGCTACGGGGCTTCCTCGTGCGGTGTGCGGAGGCATTCGACCAGGTAGTCGCCCGTGTCGGGGTCGGTGGTCACGCCGTGGGCCTCGCTGCCGAAGCCGGGGAAGGCGCGGTCGAAGGACTCCAGGGCGGTGAGGTAGCGCAGCAGCGGGCCGTCGGGGGCGCCGAGGGACTCGCCGGGCATGAGGACGGGGATGCCGGGCGGGGTGACGGTCACCATGGCGGCCGCGGTCCGGCCGGCGGCCTCGGCCAGACGGACGCGCTCCGTGCCCCCGCGGACGAGCTGCTGGTAGCAGTGGCGGGGCGGGTGGACCGGCGTGGGCAGGTGGCGGAAGGCCTCGTCGAGGGCGGCGACGAAGGCGCCGCGGGTGAGGTGCCGGTGCATCTGCGCGCACAGCTCGCGCAGGGTGGTGTTCCGGTAGCGGGCGGGATGCCGTTCGGTGAGGGCGCTCAGGACGCGGTCGAGGGGCGCGTCGCCGTCGTACAGGGCCTTGAAGTCCATGAGGGCGTCCATCAGGGTGCCCCACTTGCCCTTGGTGATGCCCATGGAGAACAGGACGAGGGCGGTGTAGCTGTCGGTCTTCTCGACGACGATGCCGCGGGCGGCGAGGTACTCCGTCAGGACACGGGCCGGGATGCCCCACGGCCGGGTCTCGCCGGTCGCGGTGACACCGGGGCAGGTGAGGGTGACCTTGACGGGGTCGAGGAGGCAGTAGCCGTCGGTGAGACCGTCGAAACCGTGCCAGGGCGCCCCCGGTTCGAGGTGCCAGCAGGACGGCTCGGTGGCCAGCAGCGCGGCGGGGGCGTCGGCGAACGCGATCCGCGTGCCGGTGGCGGGGTCGGTGACCTCCGGGGGCTGCCACACGCCGAAGAACCAGTCCGGCCGGTCTCCCGCGGCGGTGATGCGGCGGCCCGTGCGGACGACGGCCTGCCGGAAGCGGATCGCCTCGGTGACGGCCTCGTCGATCAGCCACCTGCCCTGCGGTCCGTCCATCATCGCGGTCGCCACGTCGAGGGAGGCGATGCCGGGGTAGAACGCGGAGGTGGTGCCGTGCATCATGAACGCCTCGTTGAAGCGGTCGTGTTCCACGGGTGCCCGGGGCGCCGGCCGGACGTGCACCATGGCGCACTGGGAGAGCGCGGCGAGGAGCTTGTGCGTGGAGTGGGTGGCGAACACCGTCGGCCGGTCGCCGTCCGCCAGGGTGTCCGGGCCCACGGCCATGCCGTAGCGGCCCCGGTAGAGGGGATGGAAGCGGGCGTACGCGAACCAGGCCTCGTCGAAGTGCAGCCGTGGCGTGCTCGGCGCGAGGGCGCGGGCGGTGGCCACGGTGTCGTAGCACAGGCCGTCGTAGGTGGAGTTGGTGACGACCGCGTACTGCGCCCGCGGTGAGACGGCGCCGGTGGTGAGCGGGTTCTCGGCGACACGCGCGCTGACCGCGTCCGGGGCGGTGACACCGGGCGGGAGAGGGCCCGCCAGGCCGTAGCCGTTGCGGGTGGGTACGAGGTAGACGGGACGGGCCCCGGACAGGACGAGGCCGTGCAGGACGGACTTGTGGCAGTTGCGGTCGACCAGGGCGATCTCGTCGGCGGTGACGCTGTAGTGGCCCACCATCCGGTTGCAGGTGGAGTCGCCGTGCAGGACGAAGTAGGTGCGGTCCGCGCCGAACACCCGGGCCGCGTTGCGTTCGGCGTCGCCGATCGGCCCGCTGTGCTCGTAGAGGGAGCCGAGCTCGCCGACGGAGATCGACAGGTCGGTACGGAAGAGGCGCTCGCCGTAGTAGTCGAAGAACGCCCGTCCGGCCGGCGACTTGAGGAAGGCCACGCCTCCGGAGTGGGCGGGGGTGTGCCAGGAGTACTCGTGGGCGTCCTCGAACCGGCTCAGGGCGCGGAAGAACGGCGGCAGCACGTCCTTGAGATAGGCGCGGGCGGCGGACGCGACGCGGCCCGCGATGAAGGCGGGGGTGTCCTCCAGCGGCCAGATGTAGCCGACGACGGTCTCCGACACCCACAGCGGGAGGCGTTCGAGGTCGTGGTCGGAGTTCTCGGTCATCAGCAGGAACACGGGCAGGTCCTTGAAGCGGCGCCGGATCCGGTCCAGGACCTCGGCCCCGCCCGTGGGGGTCGTGGGGGTCGTGGGGGAGGGGAGGTCCCAGGCGACCACGGCGGCCGCGATGCCCGCCTCCGTCTGGAGCACGGCCCGTGCGTCACGGGCGTCGGCGGCCTGCCGCAACTCCAGCCCCCGGTCCGCCAGTTCCTTGCCGATCCGCCGTAGGTGCTCCGCGCTGACCCCGCCGCCGAGAGGGTCCTCGTGCAGTGCCAGGAGCACCGTGCCGCTCGCCATGGATCGATCCGCCCGCCTTCCAGCGCCCAGGAGTGCCCCCGCCAGGCCGGGACACCGGAACCGCCCGACATCCGGTCGAACCGGTATGTGCGGGACGTGCCCAGTCTGGCCGGGACGCCGAGGACGGCCGCGGCCTTCGCGGGCGGGTTCACCCGCACGAGGTCGTCCGCGGACCCGGGCACGGCCGGTTCCGCCTCCGCCCGCTCCGGCGGCCGTCGGCGGGCGGGAAAATCCCCGGCGGGCTCAGGGACGAGGACGTCCTCGCCCTGGGGCACGGCAGCGATCCCTGCCTGCGCTGACGGGGCACCCCGCCGTTGTCAGTGGTGACCATTAGCTTGGGAGTCACTGGAGATCGGCCGAACCGGCTGACCGGGCCTTTGGGGAGGGGTGTGCTGTGTCCGCTGCGCAGGCACGACAGTCGGGGAGCACGACGTATCTGGAGCTGTCCCAGGAAGGCGGGGGTGCCCACAAGTTCTACGAGGTGACCGTCGAGGGGCTCGCCGTGTCCGTGCGCTACGGACGGATCGGCGTGGACGGGCAGCGCCAGACCTCCGCCTTCACGACCGTCGAGAAGGCGGAGGCCGCGGCGGCGAAGAAGATAGCCGAGAAGGTCCGCAAGGGGTACGCGCCCGCCGTGCAGGGCCGGCGCGCGGCCCGGCCCGTGACGCGGCGCCAGGTCACGTCCGCCCCGTCCACGGCGCGCGCGACCGCCCCGGTCCTGTGGCGGTTCCGCACCGGCGCCTCGGCGTTCGGCATCCATGTCGACGAGGACCGCTGCTGGGTCGGCAACCAGGACGGCCATGTCTACAACCTGAGCCACGACGGCGAGGTGCTGGCCCACTACTCCCTGCCCGACGGCGTGAAGTGCCTGGTCGCCGACGACTTCTGGATCTACGCGGGCTGTGACGACGGCCGGGTGTACGACCTCTCGGCGAAGGTGCCGTTCGCCGCCTACGAGATCGCGGCCGAGGTGGACATCTTCTGGCTGGACATCCACGCGGGCGTGCTCAACGTCTCCGATCGCAACGGCGGTCTGACGGTGATCGACCACGAGGACGAGTTCCAGTGGTCGCGCAACTCCTCCGGAGAGCACGGGTGGATGGTGCGCGCCGACGAGCACGCGGTGTACCACGGGCACAGCGGCGGTGTGACGGCCTACGCGGCCGACGGCAGCGGCCAGCTCTGGCACACCGTGACCAGCGGCAACGTGCTCTTCGGATGGCAGGAGGCGGACGCGGTCTACGCCGGGACGGGCCGGCGGGTCGTCCAGCGGCTCGCCAAGTCCTCCGGCGCCGTCGAGGCCTCCTACCACTGCGACGCCGCGGTGTACTCGTGCGCCACGTCGCCCGGCGGCCGGTACGTCTTCGCCGGCGACTCCGCCTCCTCCGTCTACTGCTTCACCGCCGACGGCACCCGGCTGTGGAAGCTCGGCACGGGCGGCGGCTCGGCGCTCTCCATGCAGTACCACGACGAACGGCTGTACATCGTCTCCACGGACGGCTCGCTCGCCTGCATCGACGCGAGCGAGGCCGCGATCAACGCGGCGCAGTCGGGCAGCGTCCCCGTCGCCGAGGACATCAAGCTGGCTGCCGCACTGCCGACGTACGCGCCGCTGACCACCGCCGCCTCCGTCGCCACCGTCAGCGCGGTGCCCGCGCCCGGGAGCGGGGTTGTCGTGGAGTGCTTCGAGCAGGGCGGCCGAGTGCGCGTGCGGGTGGTCTCCGACGGCTACCAGCCGGGCTGGAACGTCCAGTTCCCGCGCGCCATCCGCCAGGCCGGCGCCCGCTACGTGGTGGACGCGCTGCACTCCTCCACCGGTGGCTTCTACCGGGTGCGCGGTGAGATCAGACGTCTGGTGTGACGGGCGGGACACCCGGCCGGTCAGGGGAGGGGCGTCCCGCGCGCGGCGGTCCACAGCGCGTACCACTCCTCGTGGGTGAGGTCCGGTTCGCGCAGGACCGCGTCCCGGCAGGCGGTGATGCGCTGCGGGCTGGTCGTGCCGACGACCGGGGCGATGCCCGCCGGATGGCGCTGAAGCCACCACAGGAGGACGGTCTCCGGGGTGGTCTCCTTCCGCCGGGCCAGGTCCGCGACCAGCCGGCTCACCGGAGCGTCGGGGTCGGCGGTCAGCCGGCCCCGGGCCAGCGGACCCCAGGCCTGGAGCCGGATGCCCTCGGTCGCGCAGTACTCCAGCGTGCCGGCCCCGAAGCCGTTCCGCGTGCCGGCGCCCGTGTTGAACAGCACGCCCGCCTCCACCCAGTCCCGCCGGGCCAGGCTCATCTCCAACTGGTCGACGACCAGCGGGACGCCGAGGTGGGCCTGGAGGAACGCCAGGTGCGGGCCGCTCATGTTGGAGACGCCGAACTGCCGGACCAGCCCCTGGGAACGCAGGGCCGCCAGGGCCTCGGCGATCTCCTCGGGGTCGGCGAGCGGGTCCGGCCGGTGCAGCAGGAGGACGTCCAGCGCGTCCGTGCGCAACCGGACCAGACTCTCCTCGACCCGCCGCAGGATGCTCGCTCCCCGCAGGTCGTAGTGGCCGGGCCGCTCGCCGTCGGGCAGCCGGATACCGCACTTGGTCTGCAGGACGATGCGCTCCCGCAGCCCCGGGGTCCGGGCGAGCACCTCGCCGAAGACGGCCTCCGACTTGCCGCCCTGGTAGATGTCGGCGTGGTCGAACGCCCTGATCCCGGCGGCCAGCGCGGTCTCGATCGCGGTCTCGGCGTGCTGGATGTGCTCGGACGTGTACGGCCGGCTGTCCCAGCCGCCGCCCAGCCCCATGCAGCCGTACACCAGCCGGTGCGCGCGTATGTCGGGCTGTGCTGCCATGGCGGGTCTCCGTGGGCAGAGGTGGTGGGGGCGGGGGAGGCGGGGTCAGGCGCGCAGGGCGTCGGCGAGCATCTCGGCGACGGCCAGGACCGGCAGCTGGGTGTTGGCGGCGGGGACCGTCGGCAGCACGGAGGCGTCGGCGATCCGCAGGTTCGCCACGCCGTGGACCGTTCCGTCCGGGCCGACCACCGCGTCGGGGTCGTCCGCCGGGCCCAGGGCGCAGGTGCCGACCGGGTGCCAGTAGGTGCCCACCCGGGCGCGGAGGTCCGCGTCGGACAGCGTGTGGGCCGCCACCGGCTCCGCGGGAGCCGCCAGCGGCCGCAGCGCCGCGGCCAGTTCGGCGACCTTGCGCAGACCCGACCGCAGCACCGCCGTGTCGCGGCCGTCCGGGTCCGTCAGGAACGCGGGGTCGATCTCCGGGGGTTCGAGCGGATCGGCCGAGCGCAGCCGGACATGTCCGCGGGAGACCGGCTTCATCAGGAAGGCGGATATCCCGGCCTCGTACCGGCCCGGCGGGAGGCTGCCGAACAGCGGCGGGCCCGCCGTGGGGAGCAGGTGCAGGTCCCACGCCCCGTCCTGGCAGTACTCGCTGGCCGTCCGGATCAGCATCCGGCTGACGTACAGCCGGCCGTCCGCCTCCTTCGCGGCGAGGGCCGCGTCCAGCCCGGGTGTGGGGGACAGGGGCACGAACACACCGGGCTGGTCCGACAGGTTGGCGCCCACGCCCGGCAGATCCGCCTCGCACCGGACGCCGGTCTCCTCCAGGTGGGCGGCCGGTCCGAGGCCGCTGCGCAGGAGCACGGCGGGGGAGCCGTAGGTGCCGGAGGCCAGTACGTAGGTGCCGGCCGTCAGCGTCGTCCGGCCGCCGTCGCGCACGACCTGCGCGCCGTGGACCCGGCCGTCGCGCACGACCAGCCGGTCCACCAGGGCGCGGTCGAGGATCGTCAGGTTGGGCCGCGCCCGGACGGCCGGGTCCAGGTAGGCGAAGGCGGCGTTGACGCGCAGCCCGTCCACCGCGTTGAGCAGGGGGCGTCCGTAGCCGGGTGGCCCGGGGGTGCCCATGTCCACCTCGGGGTAGCCGAGTTCGCCCGCCGCCGTGAGCGCGGCCGAGGCCCAGGCGGAGAGCTCCTCGTCCGGCCCCGTGCGCAGGCCCATCCGCTCCACCGCCCTGCGCCGGTACGGCTCCAGGGCCCCGGCCGACCACCGCTCGCCGCCCGCGCGCGTCCACTCGGCGTGGTCGGCGAGCGAACCCCAGGTGTTCCAGGCGCCGTTGACGCACGAGGAGCCGCCGAGGACCCGGGCCCTGATCCGGTAGAACGCGGTGTGCCGCTCCCACACGTCGTCACGCGGGAGGGAGCGGGCGTCGCGCAGCCGCGGCGGCCACTCGGCCTGCGCCGGGCCGTAGTCGGGTCCCGCCTCCACCAGGCACACCGACCGGTCGGGGTCCTCGCTGAGGCGGGCCGCCAGGACGCACCCGGCCACCCCGCCGCCGAGGACGACGACGTCGTGGCCGGACGGGAAGGGGGATCTTGTCATCGTCACTCCGTTGTGGTGTCGGCGCGCCCGGGCCGCGGCGGGCAGGAGGCCGGAAGGGGGGGCGCGGCGGCGGGCCGGGAAGCGGGTGTGCGTGCGGGGTCAGGCGGCCGGGGGAGCGGCGAACGAGGGCGCCAGCAGGCGCGCCCCCTCGTCCACGCCCCGGAGGGCGATCCCCTTCACGCCGGGCAGATCCGCGAGGAGTTCACTGCTGAGACAGGTGTTCTCCGGACGCGAGGCGTAGCGGGTGCCGGCCCGCGGAACCGCGGTCACCAGGTCCGCCGGGGCGCGCAGCGCCCGCGCGATGGCGCGGGCCCAGTCGGCCCGGGTGACACGGTCCGGGCCGCCCAGGTGCAGCAGCGGGGGCAGCGGGTGCCCGGCGTGCAGGAGCGCCGCCGTCACCCGCGCGACGTCGTCCAGGAGCACCGGTGTCGTCCACTGGTCCTCGGGGACCTCGATCCGCTCGCCCCGGCGCAGGCGGTGGGCGCAGGAGGCGAAGAAGTTCAGCCACTTGCCCGCGTCGGCCGGTTCGTGGCCGTAGACGAGGCTGACCCGCAGGACGACGGCCCGGCCGGCCCCGGCGAGCAGCGCCTCCTCCGCCGCCAGCTTCGCCCGGCCGTAGGCGTTCGCCGGTGACACGGCCGTGCTCTCGGTGTTGTGGGCCGAGCCGCCGCCGAACACGTTGTCGGTGGAGATCATCACGATCCGGGCGCCCGGGGCCAGGGCGGCGAAGGAGTCGGCGACGGCGACGTGCGCGGCCCGTGCCTCCTCCGGGTGGTCCTCGCACCAGGTGACGTCGGACGGTCCGTGCACCAGGACGACCCGGCCGGGGCGCAGCCGGTCGAGCAGCCGTCGGCAGGCCCCGGCGTCGGTGGCGTCCAGGGCGCTCCAGCGGGCCCCGAACGCGGCGGCGGGCCGGGCGGGCGGGCGGCGCGAGGCGAGTGTCACTGGCTCGCCCGCCGCGGCGAGCCGGCGGGCGGTCGCGGCGCCGATCAGGCCGCTGCCCACCACGAGGGTGTGCTCCCCGGTCATGACGCCTCCCGGACGAAGGGCACCGGTGCGCGGTTCGCCAGCAGGCGGCCCACGCCGACCAGCCCGTGGTCGTCGTCGGCCACCCCGAGCGACACCATCCGGTCGATCTGCGCGGCGTCCAGGCCGAAGCAGCCGAGCCGCGCCAGCTCGGCCACCAGCAGGCGCCGGTACGGTTCGCCGACCGCCAGGGCGAAGCCGCCCATCAGGACGTAACGGCACACCCCGATCGACGCGAACACCCCGCCGATCGCCTGGGCCAGGCAGGTCACGGTGGCGCGCAGCACCTCCGTGGTGAAGGGGTCGCCCGCGCGGATTGCCTCGGCGACCAGCCGGTTGTCGACGCGGTCCGCCTCGCCGTCGCACGCCGCGCCGAGCCGGGAGCGGCGGAAGGCGGCGGTGTCGGCCCGTGCGGCCCGGCGGGCCGCGGCCAGCACACCGCGCCCGGAGGCGATGGCGCCCAGGTGTCCGCGGCCGCCGCAGTCGCACAGCGGCGCGTGCGGGGACGGGTCGCAGACCCAGTGGCCCAGCTCCCCGCCGTGGCCGTCGGCGTCCACCAGGACCTCGCCGCCGCGGAACACCTTGTTGCCGATGCCGGAGCTGACGGTGAGCAGGCAGAAGTCCCCGGGCTCGGTCGCGGCGTACCGCCAGGCCGCCGCCGTCAGGTCGTTCACCACGACGGCCGGTGTGCCGGTCCGCTTCGTGAGCAGTTCGCCCAGCGGCAGGGGGTCTCCGCGCCGCCCCCAGACGGTGGGGGCGGCCAGCACGAGCCCGGCGGCCGTGATCGGCCCGGCGAAGGCCACGCCCAGCGCCCGCGGCGACCGCCCCGCCGAGTGCGCGCCGACCTCCCGCACGATCTGCTCCACCACCCGCCGCTGGAGCACCGGCACCGGTGCGCCGGGGTCGCGGTGCATGCCGTCGACCGGTGTCCGGCGAACCCGGGACAGGACGCCGGTCGCCGGGTCGTAGGTGCCCACCCGGAGCGTGGTGCCGCCCACGTCGAGCACGGTGAAGGTGTCGTCAGCCGGCACGGCGCTCACCCGGTTCCTCCTCCAGTTCCACCTCGAAGACCAGCAGGCGCAGGTCCCGCTCGCCGTCGTTGAGCAGGCCGTGCTCCCCGTGGGGGCCGTTGACGACGATGTCGCCGGGGCCCACCCGGAACTCCCGGCCGTCCCGGTACATCAGGCCGTCGCCGTCGAGCACGATGTAGGTCTCGCGGTCGGCGCCGTGCCGGTGCCGGCCGATCGAGGTGCCCGGCGGCAGGACGGCCAGGTCGATGAAGTCCGCGCCCGGGCCGCCGGGAGGGCGGGCGAAGACACGGTGGGCGAGGATCGTGCCGAGACCGCCGTGGTCCCCGTCCTTGCCGGCCAGCAGGTCCCGCAGGTTGACCACGTCCTCAGGCATCGTGCCGCTCCCCGTCCGCCGCGAGGGACCGCAGGGCCGCCGTCAGGACGTCCTCGGGCACGTCCTCCAGCTCCTCCACGAAGGCCGCCTTGCCGATGCCGGTCGGCACGACCAGGTGCAGCTTGCGGCCCCGGCGCTGCCAGGAGGCGCTCAGGGCCTGTGCCATCAGCTCCGGTGTGCAGGTGGCGGGGTCGAAGACCGGCAGCCCGATGCGCCGCAGCAGCCGGACGATCCGGTCGCAGGTCTCCCCGTCCGCGAGGCCGAGCAGGCGCGCCAGGTGCGCGGACAGGGCCATGTCGACGGCGACCGCCTCGCCGTGCTCCAGGCGGTGTCCGCCGGCCGTCTCGACGACCGGGCTGAAGGTGTGGCCGAAGTCGACGAGCCGGGCCAGCTCGTGTTCCTGGAGGTTGGGGCAGAGCTCCTCCATCATCAGCCGCATCGAGGTGCGCAGGACGTAGGTCTCCAGGCCGCTGTCGGAGCGGTCCGCCCCGGTGCCGTCCCCGGGGCGGCGGAACGCGTCGGGGTGGCGTTCCAGTGCCCGGAACAGGTCCGGGTCGAGGATGACGGCCATCTTCACGATCTCGGCGAGCCCGCAGCGGATCTCCCGGTGCGGAAGCGTGGTGAGGAAGCCGGGGTCGTTCAGGGAGGCGTGCGCCGGGTGGTAGGCGCCGAACATGTTCTTCGTCTGGAGGGCGTTGACACCGGTCTTGACGCCCACGCCGACGTCGACCTGGCCCACCAGGGTGGTGTTGACCTTGATGTAGCGGACTCCCCGGGCGTAGATGGACGCGGCGAAGCCGACCACGTCGGCGACGATGCCGCCGCCGACGGCGAGCATCACACCGTGCCGGTCCAGGCCGTCCGCCTTGGCGAGGGCGCAGACGTGCTCCGCCGCGGCGAGCGTCTTGTGGTGCTCGCCCGTCGGTATGACGTGCAGGGTCCACTGGCCGGGCCCGGTGCGGGCGTCCAGGTAGGCGCGCAGCCGGTCGCCGTAGAGCCGGTGGACGGTGGGGCCGGTGAAGACCACCACCCGTCGGCCCTCCAGCCGGTCGGCGAGCAGGGTGTGGTCGGGGTCGAACAGCCCCGTGGTCAGATCGACCCGGTAGCGCGTGCCGTCCGGGGCGCTCAGGTCGAATCCGCCGGGATCCTCGCGGACCCCCGCCGGCGGATGGCCGACCCGATCAAGAACCTGGCCTGACATCTTTCTCCTCAGTCTTCTCACGATGCCGTCGAAGGTCCGCGAACACCCCGGACAGCGCGGCCGTGAGCGGCCGGCCGGGGAGGTCCTCCAGCGGTACGGGACGTCCCCGCTCGTCCGCCACGGGCAGCCGCCAGTTGGGGTGCACCGTGGACGTGCCGGGAATGTTCTGGGGTCTGCGGTCGCCGGTCGCGTCCGGCAGCCAGACGCCGAGCAGGCGTGCCGGGGTGCGGCACAGGAACCGGTGCAGCGCGACCACGTCGCCGTCCGGGTCGGGCAGCAGTCCGAGCCGTTCCAGCTCGGCCAGCCAACCGTCACGCTCGGCGGCGGCCTGGGCCTTCTCCGTCGCCTCGGGCCCGGTCAGCAGACCCAGTCGCGCGCGGAGTTCCACGTGCTCGCCGCTGAGCCAGGCGGCGGTCGTCGGCAGGTCGTGCGTGGTGAGGGTGGCCAGGCAGTCCCGCCGCCACTGTCCGGGCGGCAGCGGGCCGTGCCGTCCCTCCGAGCCGCCGAGGTACTCGAAGCGCTGCACGGACGTGCCGAGGATGCCGCGCTCGTCGAGCGCGGTGCGCACGGACTCCTCGACCGTGCCGAGATCCTCGCCGATGACGGCCGCACCGGCCCGGTGCGCCTCCAGGGCCAGCACGCCCAGCATCGCCTCGGCGTCGTAACGGACGTACGTGCCCTCGGACGGCGGCCGTCCCTCGGGGACCCACCAGAGGCGGAACAGGCCCATCACATGGTCGATGCGCAGCGCGCCCGCGTGCCGCAGCCCGGCCCGCAGCAGCCCGGCGAGGGGCCGGTAGCCGGAGGCGGCGAGCCCGTCGGTACGCCACGGCGGCTGGCCCCAGTCCTGGCCGTGCGGGTTGAAGTCGTCCGGCGGAGCGCCGACGCTCATCCCCGCGGCCAGGCAGTCCTGGAGCGCCCAGGTGTCGGCGCCCTCGGGGGCGACCCCGACGGCCAGGTCGTGGATCAGGCCGATCCCCATGCCGGCCTCGACGGCCGCCGCCTGGGCGCGGGCGAGCTGTTCGTCGGTGACCCAGGCGAGCCAGCGGTGGAAGCCGACCTCGGCGGCCAGTTCCCGCCGGGCGCGGGCGACGGCCGGGGAACGCGGGTCGCGCAGCGCGGACGGCCAGGACCGCCACCGTCCGCCGTGCACACCGGCCAGCGCGCACCAGGTCGCGAAGTCGGTCAGCGCCTCGCCCTCGTCCGCGACGAACCGCGCGAAGGCGGCGGCCCGGCCGGGCGGGAGCGGGACCAGGTGCACCGCGCGCAGCGCCTCGTGCTTGAGCGAGCGCACCGTCTCCCGGTCGATGAGATCCGTGCCGCGCAGCACGCCCTCGTTCAGCTCCCGTGCCCGGGCGGCGCACCGGTCGGCGGTGTGCCGCGCCTCGCCCGTGAGGTACGCGTACTCGGGGATCGCCTCGACCCTGAGGTGCAGGGGGTCGGGGTACCGGCGCGAACTCGGGCGGTACGGCGAGGGATCCGGCAGCGGGCCCGGCTCGACGGCGTGCAGCGGACCGAGCTGCACGAAGTCCGCGCCGAGGGCCCGCCCCGACCAGGACGCCAGCTCCGTCAGGTCACCGAGGTCGCCCATGCCCCACGAACGCCGCGAGAGCACCGAGTACAGCTGGACGAGGAACCCCCAGTGCCGTCCGGCGGGCACGGGCAGCCGTTCCGGTACGACGAGCAGGGGCACGCGGGCGTCGCGTCCCGGTGCCCTCGCGTGCAGGACGTGGCGGCCGGCCGGCAGCGCGCCGGACAGGCGGGCCGCGCCGCCCCCCTCCAGTTCCACCTCGGTCCTCACGTCCGGGGCGAGGCCGAGCGGGGGCACGGTGCCCCCGCGCACGACGACGCACTCGGGCAGCAGCCGGGCCGCCGCGCGCTCGCGGTGCGCGGTGAGGGCGGCGCGGGCCGCCGCCTCGTCGGCCGCCGCCACCCCGCAGGCGGCGAGCACGGCCACGAGGGTGTCCGGGGCGACCTCGACCCGGTGACCCCGGTCGGTGGTGTACGCGGTGGATATGCCGTGGGCGCGGGCGAGTTCGCGCAGGCCGCCGGTCACCGGACCCGCTCCGGACCGGCTTCCGGGCCGCTTCGCGCGATGCCTTGCGCGATGCCTTCCGGGGGGCGTTGCGCGGTGCCTTGCGCGGTGCCGTCCGGGGCGCTTCGCGCGGTGCCCTCGGGGGTGCCTTGCGCGATGCCCTGCGCGGTGCCGTCCGGGCCGCTTCGCGCGGTGCCTGCGGGGGTGCCTTGCGCGATGCGCTGCGCGGTGCCGTCCGGGATGCCTTGCGCGATGCCCTGCGTGATGCCCTGCGCGGCGCCCTCCGGGCATCCGAAGAGACGTTCCAGGACGACGGCCACGCCGTCCTCCTCGTTGGTCGGCGCGGTCTCGTCCGCCATCGCCCGCAGCGCCGGGTGGGCGTTGCCCACGGCCACCCCGTGCGCGGCCCAGGCCAGCAGCGGGATGTCGTTGGGCATGTCGCCGAACGCGATGGTCTCGGCCGCGTCGAACCCGAGGAGCCGTGCCGCCCGTTCCACGCCGGCCGCCTTGGTGGTGCCGGCCGGGAGTACCTCCACCATCCCGCTCACCGAGTGCACGACGGTGACCTCGTCCCCGCACACCTGGCGGGCGGTCGCCGCCACCTCGTCCTCCGGTACGTCCGGGTGGTGCAGGACCAGCTTGTCGATGGGCTCCGTCCACAGCAGCCGGCGGTCGGTCGTGACGTCCCACCCGTGCCGGACGCGTTCGCCGAAGCGGGGGGTGACCTTGAACCGGCTCTCCGGCGGCGCCGTCACCACGCCCAGCTCCAGCGGCCCCAGTTCGGCCTCGACGCGTTCGGCCACCCGGCGCGCGAGGCCGAGGTCGAGCGAGGCCGAGGTGAGCAGCCGGTCGGCGCCCGCGTCGTAGAGCTGGGCACCCTGGCCGCACACGGCGAGACCGCGGTAGCCGAGGGCCGCCAGGTACTGCTTGCAGGCGGCGGCGGGCCTGCCGGTGACCACGAGGTGCCGGGCTCCCGCGGCGGCCACCGCGGCCAGCGCGCGCAGGGTGCGCTCGGAGACGGTCTGGTCGTCCCGCAGCAGGGTGCCGTCGAGGTCGGTCGCCACGAGCCGGAACGGCGGCGGGCCGGCCGGGGTCTCGACGGGGACGGTGTCCCAGGTGACCCGCCCCGACGCCAGGGTCAGCATGACGAGCAGCCGGTGACCGACGAGCGGCCCCTCCACCACGCCCCGGAAGACGCCCTCGCCCACCGGTTCCAGGGGCGCCAGGACGACCCCGCTGCCCGCGGGCACGGCCTCGTCCGAGGCGATGGCCTCCGCGGCGGACTCCAGGTCGGTGGCGCGGCCGCCGGTCCCGGGCGCCGCCGCCTCCACGTGCCGGGCCCCCGGGTGCCGGTACTCGACGTGCAGGCGGCCCGCCGGGTCCCGTCGGGCCCGGCACCGCTCGCGCACCCGCGCGGCCCAGTCCTCCCGGCCGGCCGCGCGCGCGATCTGTGCGCACCGGGCGAAGTCGGCCCGCGCGTGGGCGGCTTCGAAGAGCCGCTCGTAGGCCGCGTCGTCGAGCGGCGCGCAGCGGCCGTAGGCCGCCGTGTCGCCCAGGGCCGCGGCGGACCGTGCGACGGCCTCGCGGTGGCGGACCCAGTCGGCCGCGGGCAGGGCGTCGAACCAGCCGTAGCGGATCGCGTCCTCGGCGGGGAAGACCGGGGGGCGCTCGCGCAGGACGTCGGTGAACGCGGCGAGGCGCCGGTCCGCGCTGCGTGCCCAGGTGAACCCACGTGCCAGGACACGGGAGTTCGCCGACAGGCGGGCGTAGTCGTCGGGGGCCGCGCGCCGCAGGGCCGCGGCCTGGCGTATGCGCTCGGCGAGCGCGCCGGCGAGGTCCTGGTCGTCGTCGCGGAACGAGCCGGGCAGCGCGAACCCGGTGGCGCCCGGGTCGTCCGCGGGAAGGGCGTGCGCGAAGTGCGTCGTGACGCTCTGCGCGGTGGCGATCGGCACCGCGCCGCAGGCCATCGCCTCGGCCTGGGCGATCAGGAACCCGTCGAGCTCGAACTTCGAGGGGAAGACGCAGAAGTCCGCGCAGGCGGCCTGCTCGAACAGGGTGTCCTCGTCGGCCAGCCGCCAGTCCAGGTGGATCCGGCCGGGATGGCGGTCGGCGACCCGCTGGAAGTGCGCGTTGCCGGCGGGCGCGTCCTGCCCGCCGCCGCTGGTGGCGAAGCGCAGCAGGAAGACGGCCTCCGTGCCGCTGGTCAGGACCTCGTCGATGGCCCGGACCAGCTCCAGCTGCCCCTTGTGGTGCACCGCGTAGCGGGCGGCGTGGTAGAAGACCGGCAGCCCGGGGTCGAGGCCGAGGGAGCGCAGGACCGCCGCACGGTCGACCGCCGCGGGATCGCGGGCCAGCCAGCTGTCGGATATCCCGCAGCCCCCCATCAGCAGTTTGTGCGCCCGCTCGCGCAGCATCCGGGAGACGGGAAGCGTGTGGAAGAGGCTCTCGAACGGGGTGTCCCGGAAGGTGCTGTAGTAGTCCCGCTGCCCCGGCGAGACGAAGTCGACCAGGTCGGCGTGGGCCAGGACCATCGGCAGGAACGCGATGTGGTCCGGTCCGTACTCGGCGTGCATCCGGGTGCCGGCCAGCGCGCGTGCCATGGTCGCCGTCGGGCTGTCCTCGGGGGGCAGCGGCTCCTCGAAGGCGTCCAGGTCCGCGCGTACGCCGAACATCTCCAGCAGCCGCTCCACCTGCGGGCGGTACACCTTCTGCGTGATGGGCGCGTTGGCCGCGACCGTGCTCACCGTCCGCAGGGACGGATCGCCGGCGAACAGGGTCGGCAGCAGGTAGTGGTAGTAGGGCTCGAAGCCGTGCACCACCGCCTCCTCGCCCCGCAGGTGGCGCTGGACGAAGTGGGCGCCCGCGACCTGGAACACCAGCGGCTTGAAGAAGGCGAGGTCCCTGCCCTCGGTGCCGGGCGGCGGATAGAGCCGGTCGGGCAGCAGGTCCAGGTGGGCGTCGGAGAGGAAGTACACGTCCACGCCGGCCAGCCGCAGCCGGTGGGCCCGGGTGGTCAGCTCCAGGGTGACCTCGGCCGGGTGGTCCGGCCACACCTTGGGGTCGAGCACGAGCGGCACCCGGTGCTCGTGGACGTAGGGCAGTTCCTCGATCGGGTGGTCGTGCCGCAGCGCGTCCAGGAGCCCGTGCGCGGGGGTGACCAGCGAGACCCGGTGGCCGCGGGCGGCGTACTCGCGGGACAGGTTCCACACCAGCGGGGAGAGCCCGCCGCGCATCAGGCGGTTGTCGAACCCGCCGCACTCGAACGCGAAGTGGATGACGTGCACGCGCGTCACCTGCTCGCCACGGCGCGCGCACTGGCCGCGCGCAGTCCCGGCAGGTCGATGAACTCGGTGTGGGTGCCGACGCTGCCGCACGCGAACGCGCCGGCCACCGAACCGGCCAGCACGCACTCCTCCAGTTCCCGTCCCTCGAACAGGGAGTGCAGGAACGCGGTGACGAACGCGTCACCGGCACCGTTGGTGTCCACGACCGGTCGTTCGGGGCGTACGGCGGGGAAGCTGCGGATGCCGTCGGCGCCGCGCTCCAGCAGGTGGCAGCCGTCGGCGCCGTCGGTGGCGACCACGAACCGGGCCCGGCCCTCGGCGAGGATCGTCCGCAGCACGGTGTCCAGCCGGTCGTGGACGGCCGCCGCGCTGAGGAAGACGTAGTCGGAGTTGAGCGCGTAGTGGCGGTGGTGCGGGTTGTGCCCGTCCCAGTCGTGCAGATCGGTGGAGCTGGTCACGCCGAGGCGGTGGATGTCCTCGTACATGTCCTGGTTGTGGCCGACGATCGAGAGGTGGACGTGGGCCGAGCGCTCGACGAACGGCAGGTGGAAGTCGCGGGGCAGCCGGAGGTCGCCGGGGTGCCGGCCGTCGTAGAAGGAGAAGCGGCGGCCCTTCGGGTCGACGAGGTTCGCCGAGCGGGGCGTGCCGTGCGGGGAGACGAGGTGGCTGAAGTCGAGGCCCAGGCGTTCGTAGTGCTCCAGCACCATCCGGCCCTGCGGGTCGTCACCGAGGTAGTCGACGAACTTGGTCCGCAGGCCGAGCGTGTGCAGGCCCAGGGCCACACCGTTGCCGGTGTGCCCGACGTAGTCCCGCAGCGGCTCCACGAAGACCGAGTCGCCCGGGGGCACACGGAGTTCGTCCACGGGCACGATGGTGTCCACGCCGACGCCGCCGACCACCAGGACGTCGTATGCGGTCGGCCGCCGGTCCTCGTCGGGGCGTCGGTGTTCGGGCAGAGTCATGCGCTCACTCCTTCGGCAACGTGCTGAATGTGTCCGTCCTCCAGGACGACCGCTCCGTCGATGTCCGCGCCGGGCGGTATCACCGCGCCGGGCAGCACCACGCTGCGCCGCACCCTCGCCCCGGCGCCGATCCGGACACCGGGGAAGAGCACGCTGTCCGTGACGAGTCCGGCGTTGACGAGGTCGGCGGGGATCACCGACGCGCGCACCCCGGGAGCGTCCTCGACCCAGCGCCGTCCGACCGCCGGCCGCACCGTCCTGGGCATCCGCTCCACGGGCAGCGCGGGCCGGGGCCCCGCGAGGGCCAGGTGCGCCCGGTGGTAGCGCTCGACGGTGCCGATGTCCTCCCAGTGGCCGTGGACCTCGTGGCCGCGGATGTGCTCCCCGGCCGCGAGCATCGCGGGGATCAGGTCGCGGCTGATGTCGTGCTGCCAGTCGGTGCCGTCCAGCTCGCCCAGGTAGCGGCGCAGCACGGCGGCGTCGAACACGCAGAACGCCGCGAACACCAGGTCCGAGGTGGGGTTCTCGGGTTTCTCCGTGAACTCGGTGAGCCTGCCGCCGTCGTCGAAGCGGACCATGCCGAACAGGTGCACCCAGCGCGGGTCGATGCGCTGGTAGGCGACCGTCAGCGCCGCGCCCGAGGCCCGGTGCTCCTCGACCAGCGGGCCGTAGTCGTACCGGTAGACGTGGTCGGCGTGCAGGACGAGGACCTGCTCGGTGCCCGGCGTGAAGACGTGATCGGCCTTGCGGATCAGGGCGTCGGCGGTGCCGCGTTCCGGCGGCCAGGTGCGCGGCGGCAGGTGGGCGGGCACCTGCCGGCCGCGGTAGGCGTCGTCGTACGGTCCGAAGTGCACCCGGAATCCGGGCGCGCCGTTCCACACCCGGTGCAGGTCGTCCATCAGCTGCCGCTCCTCGTACTGGGAGAGGAGCAGCACCTGGGACAGGCCCGAGGCGCGGGCGTTGGCCAGGCTGAAGTCGATCAGCCGGCAGGTGCCGCCGTAGGGCACCAGGGGTTTGAGCCGTCCCGTGCCGAGCGGGCCCATACGGCGGCCCTCACCGCCCGCGAGCAGCACGGCGCGTACGGAGCGCAGGTCAGCCATGACGCACCTCGTCCCAGGTCGTCCGTCCCGAGGACAGGGTGAGCAGCAGCCGGCCGTCGGCGCTCGGAGCCTCGCCCACGAAGACGCCCGTCCCGGTGCGTTCCAGGGTGCGGACCTCGGGCAGGGCACGGGCCGAGCCCCGCCGCGGCTCGACGACTTCCACCCGTTCGGCGTGCGGCAGCCGGTACTCCACGCGCCCGTCGGGCAGGACGCGGGAGCGTTCGCGCAGCCGGGCGCTCTCCTCCCCGGGCACCGCCCCGGGGAGGCGTTCGAGGACACGCTCGCAGGCGGCGAAGTCGGCGCGCCGCCACGCGGCGCGGAACATCTCCACGGCGGCGCCGGCGTCGAACGGCGCACACCGCTCGTAGGCCGGGATGTCGCCGTGCTCGACGGCGGCGGCCGGGGTGAGCAGGTCGTCGGGGAGGAGGTCGAACCAGCCGTGACGCAGGGCCAGTTCGGGGGAGAGTTCCGCGGGCAGGCCCTGCCACAGCCGGGTGAAGGCCGCCAGGTGGAGGTCGGCGCAGTGGTCCCAGGTGAAGACGCGGGCGACGGCCGCGGCGCGCCCGGACAGTTCGCGGTAGCGGCCGGGATCGTCCGTCCACAGGGCCGCGGCCTGCCGGACGCGGTCGGCGAGTGCGGAGACGAGCAGTTCGTCGTCCTCCGCGAAGGACCGGTTCACGGCGAATCCGGTGGTCGTCCCGGGGCCTTCGGCGTGCCGGAAGTGCTCCATGCCGCGCTGGTCGGTGGCGATCGGCACCGCGCCCACGGCCATCGCCTCGCCCTGGGCGATCAGGAAGGTGTCCATCTCGAACTTCGAGGGGAACAGCGCGAAGTCGGCGGCGGCCGCGAAGGAGAAGACCCGCTCCTCCTCCACGCGCTCCCACTCGAAGTGCAGCCGCTCCGGGTGGCGCGCGGCGATCTCGTGGAAGAAGGGGTCGTCGATGCCGTTGCCGGAGATGCAGCGGATCACGAAGTTGGCTTTGAGGCCCTCGCCGAGCACGCGGTCGACGGCCCGCATCAGCTCGATCTGGCCCTTGTGGTGGACGGCGTAGCGGGCGTTGTGGAAGAACGTCGGCAGCGCGGGGTCCAGTCCCAGGCCGCCGAGCACCTCGGCCCGGTCGACCGAGGCGGGGTCCCAGGCCAGCCACCGGTCCGAGATGGCGCAGCCGCCGACGAACATCTTGGCTGCGTTGCGGCGCACCACGTCGGCGATCGGCAGCCGCCGGAAGAGCGACTCGAAGGGGGTGTCGTGGAAGCCGGCGTAGAAGTCCAGCTGGCCGGGGGAGAGGAAGTCGACCAGGTCGGCGTGGCCGGCGGTCAGTTCGTAGAGCGCCACGTGGTCCGGCGGGTAGGTGTAGTGCAGGTGGGTGAGCTGCTGGTACTGCACGACCGCCGCGGGCACGTCGGGCTCGGGGTCCGGGCCGGGCAGCCCGACGTCCACACCGAGCAGTTCGAACAGCTTCGCCACCTCGGGCGCGTAGACCTTCTTGGCGATCGGCATGTTGCTCTGCACGTTGCTGACGACCAGCTTCGTCGGGTCGTCGCGCAGCGCGGGCGGCAGCAGGTAGTGGTAGTACGGCTCGTGTGCGTGGACGATCGCCCTCTCGTCGCCGAACCAGGCGCGCAGGAACCGCACGCTGTCCACCTGGAACACCAGGGGCTTGAAGAACACCAGGTCGCGGCCCTTGGCTGAGTACGGCGGGTAGAAGGTGTCCGGCAGCCGGTCCAGGTAGTCGTTGGCGAGGAAGTACAGGTCCACGCCCTCCAGGCGGATGCGGTGGGCCGTGGTGCGCAGCGCCAGGTCGACCTGGTCCGGGAAGCCGTCCCAGACCCGGGGGTCGAGGACCACCGGCAGGGTGTAGGCGTCCTCGTAGGGGAGGTCCTCCACCTCGTAGCGCTGCCGCAGGTCGTCGAGGCGGCCGTGGGCGGGGGTGACGATGGAGACGGTGTGGCCGCGGGCGGCGAAGGTCCGGGAGAGGTTCCACAGGTAGACGGACGTGCCGCCCTGGAGGAAGGTGTGGTCGAAGCCGCAGCACTCGAAGTACGTCTCGACGATGTGCATCCGGGGCGCGTTCAGGACGGTCGTGTTCAAGACGGTCATGTCCTCGCGGGGGTGGTGGGGGCGGGGGCGGCCAGCGCGAGCGCGTGGCGCAGGTCGATCGCGGCGTGGTAGGGGCGGGCGTGGTCGTGGTTGTAGGCCAGCTCGTGCAGGAGGCGGCGCAGGTACAGCAGCCGTCTCAGCGGGCTGTCCGGGGTCCGTCCGAGCAGCAGGCGCAGCACGTGCTCGCGCCATGCGTCGGCGGTGCGGAAGACGCGTTCCAGCACCGCCCGTCCCGTGGCCGGCAGGCCGGGTGCCCCGTCGAGGGAGCCGTTCATGGTCTCGGTCGAGTCGATGCCGAGCCGGCGGGCACTCTCGAAGGCGGCCTCGTCGGCGGCGAAGTACTCCAGGGCGCGCTGCACGGCGACGAGGTCCTGAAGGGGGGACTGCGCGGCGTAGCCGGGGCCGTCCGCCGGCAGGGCGGGCGTGGACAGGTCGATGACGCTCATCCGCCAGTCGCCGTCGGGCCCTTCGGCGCACAGCAGGTGCGACAGGTGCAGGTCGCCGTGGCAGGGGCCGGCCCCCGGTGCCGTCGGGCTGTCGGCGAACTCGGCCCGCAGTGAATCCAGTTCGGCCTCCAGGGCGTCGAAGGCCGCCCGCCTGGCGGCGCGGGGGAGGGGCGCGTCGGCCGCGGCCAGCGTGTCCCGCCGCGCCGAGGCCGCGGCCAGGGCGTCGGAGACCGGGTAGCCGGCGGCGGGAGCGCCGAGGCGGACCGACAGCTCCCGGTGTAAGGTGCCGAGGAAGTTCCCCGCGGTCCGCAACCCCGCTTCGAGCGGCCGCAGATGGTGGCGCACGAGCTGCTTCGGTACGGCGCCGTCCGTGAGCCTCGGCCACAGCGAGCGCAGGTTCTCCCGCAGCGGTGTGTCGATGCCGTGCCCCGGCACGTGGCGGTACAGCACGCCCAGCGGGTGGCGCGTCCCGCGGACCGGGTCGGTGTACGTGCTGTCCCCCGCCCACCGGGGCGTGTGTCCGCTGCCGCTCATGAGGCGCAGCACCTCGGGCTCGTGCACCGCAGCGCCCAGCGACCGGTAGGTCTTGTGGATGTACGGCGAGCCGCCGATCCCCACCAGGGACAGCGAGTTGGAGGACCAGCCCTGGTCGAACGGCAGCGGCCGGACCTCTCCGGCCGGCGGCGAGGGCGCCCGGCGGAAGTCCAGGTGTCCGCCGTGCCGGGTGCGCAGCCGTGTCCCGGCGAGCACACGGCGCACCGCCGCGAGCCCGAAGGTGCCCTCGCCCCCGGCCTCGGTGACCGCGCCCGACGCATCCCGGTGCGCGGGGACGAGGAGCCGCTCGCCCGAGGCGGGGCCGCCGAGCGCGGTGACGACCAACAGCAGCTCCTGCGAGCCCAGTTCGGCGTGGTCGACCAGTTCGTAGCGCTCGGCGGCGCGCAGGTCGCGCGACAGCCACGACGCGTTGCGCAGCAGGGGTTCGAGATGTTCGTCGGAGAGCACGGCTGTGATCAACTCCCTGTCATTTCGTAGGCGTTGATGCCCCGCCGCCACACGGTCAGGGTCAGGGCCAGGGCGACGGCCGTCACCGGCGGCAGCCAGACCACCAGCCCGGTGGCGCCGGTCAGCAGGTAGACGCACGGGACGTACGCGGTGAAGGCGAAGGGCAGTACCCAGGTCAGCAGGGCGCGCAGCGAGGGGTGGTAGATGTCCAGCGGATAGGCGGCGAACTCGGAGACCTGGCTCGCCGCGTACATCGACGGCAGGCTGGTCACGGTCCAGAAGGACAGCGAGGCGAACAGCAGCTTCACCGAGGTGTGGATCAGGGCCCCGCACAGCACCAGCAGGGGAGCGACGAGCCACTGCACCCCCGTCGGACGCAGCCCGAGTTCGCTGCCGGACCAGCTCACCAGGACGGCGCCCACGGCCAGTTCGCCGAGTCCGTCCGGGTGGAAGAACCGCTCCGACAGCAGGGAGAACAGCGGGTTCACGGGACGGATCAGATAGCGGTAGAACTCGCCGCGCTGGACCAGCTTGCGGCCCAGCTCCCACAGCTGGTCGGTGAAGAGGTGGTCCAGTCCGCGCGGCAGCAGGGAGAAGCCCAGCAGGAACAGCACCTCGTGATAGCTCCAGCCGCCCACCACGGGAACCTGCCGGAAGACCAGCCCCACCACCGCCGTCTGCAGGCCGACGCGGACCAGGAACGCCCCGGCCCCCAGGACGAAGTCCACGCGGTACGCGCTCAGCCGGTGCAGCCCGACCCCGCCGAGGAACACGGCCAGTCGCAGATGGCGCCAGAGCGTGCGGGTCATCCGCCCAGCACCTCCAGACGGCTCAGCGAGGCCCGCCACAGCACGGCGCTCAGCAGTCCCAGACCGCCCGCCCAGCCGAGCTGCCGGGCGAGCACACCGGCCGCGCCCGCCACACCGTCGTAGCGGCCGAGCAGCAGGGTGAGCGGGCCGTCGACCATTCCCTGGAAGGGCAGCGCGGCCGCCAGGGCCGCGAGCGGTCCGGGCATCAGGGCGAGGGGCACCAGCTGACCGGCGAAGAAGGCGACCACGCTCTGCTTCACCATCCGCACCCCCCAGGTGTTGGTGGTGACGAAGCCCGTCATCCCGGTCAGCAGGTTCACGAGGAAGGCGAGCAGCACGGAGAGCACGGTGGACACCAGGAACAGCAGGGCGTCCACGGGCCGGGGCACGGTGAGCGGCACGATCAGCGCGAACAGGGCCAGCACGGGCACGGCGACCAGGACGGCGTTGGCCGCGACCACCGGCAGACAGGCGAAGAACCGCACCAGCGGATAGCTGACGGGCCGGACCAGCAGGACGGCGACGTCGCCCCGGTAGACCTCGGCCGCGACCTCGTCGTCCACCCGGTTGGCGTGCAGGACCTGGAGCACCTGCGCCATCAGCAGATAGGTGGTGATGCCCTCGGCGCCGAAGCCGCCGGGCCCGCTGCCGGGCGGGGAACCCGCGTACACGGCCCGCCAGAGGAAGACGGTGACCGCCGCGCCGGCCGCGGCGGTGACACCCGTCGTCACGAACGTCGACCGGTACTGGAGCAGGGACTGGAGCCCGCCGGTGGCGAAGGGCAGGTAGTGGCGCACGCGGTCGCGGACGCGGTCGCGCGGCGCGGGGTGCGGCGACCGCTCGCGCCCGGGTACGGCGGTCCCGCTCATGCCGCGCCCCCCTGGGACGGGCCCCGGACCCCGGACGTCACCGGATCGCCGCGCCGGCCGGCGTAGATCCGGCGCAGGACGTCCTCCAGGTCGGGCTCGGGCGCGTAGCAGTCCGCCAGGTCGAAGTGGTCGAGCAGGAAGGCGAGCACCTGCCGTGAGGTGAACCGCTCGACCGGGTAGTCGACCCTGATCCGGCCGTCCCCGGCGCCGGAGGCGTGCACCCCGGGCAGCCCCTGCTCGATCCGGGCGCAGGCGTGCCGCGGGTCGGGACCGCCCCGGTGGTCGAACACGACGGAGCGCCGGTCGGCGGTGCGCAGCAGGTCCCGGATGCTCCCCTGGTGCACCACCCGCCCCCGGTCCACGACCAGGGCGCTGTCGCAGATCGCCGCGATGTCCATGATGTCGTGGCTGGTGAGGACGACGGTCGTGCCCAGTTCCCGGTGGACGTGGTTGACCAGGTGGCGGACCGCGTCCTTGAGCATCATGTCGAGACCGATGGTCGGCTCGTCCCAGAAGACGACCGCCGGGTCGTGCAGCAGACTCGCCGCGATCTCGGCCCGCATCCGCTGCCCCAGGCTCAGCTGGCGCACGGGCGTGGTGCCGAGGGCGTCGATGTCCAGCAGCTCCCGGTACAGGGCGAGATTGCGCCGGTACACCGGATCGGGCACGTCGTAGATGCGCCGCAGGATGCGGAACGAGTCCGGCACCGACAGGTCCCACCAGAGCTGGCTGCGCTGGCCGAAGACGACCCCGATGCCGCGGGCGTTGGCCTGCCGGTGCCGGTAGGGCTCGATGCCGCGGACCAGGCAGCGTCCGCCGGTGGGGGTCATGATGCCGGTGAGCATCTTGATCGTGGTCGACTTGCCCGCCCCGTTGGCGCCGATGTACGCCGTCTTCGACCCGGCCGGGATCGTGAAGGAGACGTCGTCGACCGCGCGGACGATCCGGTGCTCGCGGGTGAACAGGGTGGACAGACTGCCGACCAGACCGGGTTTGCGCTCGGCGATCCGGAACTCCTTGACGAGGTTCTCCGCGACGATCACGTCAGCACCCGTTCCATGGCCCGCTCCAGGAGGCCGACGCCTTCGTCGAGCAGGGGCTCGTCGATGGTGAACGGCGGTGCCAGGCGCAGGATGTGACCGCCGAGGGCCACTCTCAGCCCCAGGTCGAGGGCCGTGGCGTACACGGCGCGCGCGAGGTGCGGAGCCGGTGTGCGGCTGCGCCGGTCCGTGACGAACTCCAGCCCGTACAGCAGCCCCAGCCCGCGCACGTCGCCCAGGTTCTCGAAGCGGGACGCCAGCGCGGACAGCCGGTCCTGGAGCAGTTCGCCGAGCACCCGGACGCGCGCGATGAGGCTGTCGCGCTCGACGACCTCCAGGGTGGCCCGCGCCGCCGCGATCCCGAGGGGGTTGCCCGCGTACGTCGACGCGTAGGCGCCGGAGCCCGAGGCCGCCGCGCTGCGCAGCAGATCCGCCCGCCCGGCCAGCACGGCGAACGGGAACCCGCTGGCCAGGCCCTTGGACAGGGCGACCAGGTCGGGCTCGACACCGAACTGCTCGCCGGCCAGGAACGTCCCCGTCCGGCCGCCGCCGGTCAGCACCTCGTCGGCGACGAGCAGCACCCCGTTGCTCCGGCAGCTGTCGGCGATCTGCTCCCAGTAGCCCGGCGGCGGCACGACGACGCCGCCGGCGCCGAGCACCGGTTCGAAGACCAGCGCCGAGATGTTCGGTTTGTCGGCGATGTGCCTGCGCACCAGCGAGGCGCAGCGCAGCCCGCACGACGGGTGGGTCAGCTCCAGCGGGCAGCGGTAGCAGTACGGCGAGTACCCCAGCACCGAGTTGCCCGCGAAGGCCTGGTGGCCGAGGTCCCAGTGCACGAGCATCCGCGCGCCCATGGTCTTGCCGTGGAAGCCGCCGCGCAGGGCGCCGATCCGGTTGCGGCCCGGCTCCGCGGTCGCCTGCACCACGCGCAGCGCGGCCTCGACGACCTCGGCGCCGGTGGAGAACAGGGCGTAGGTGTCCAGCTGTTCGGGCAGCAGCCGGGCCAGCAGCTCCAGCAGCGCGGCCCGGTCGGGGGTGGCCGAGTCGTGCACGTTCCACAGCCGCCGGGCCTGCGCGGTCAGCGCCTCGACGACCTCGGGGTGCCCGTGTCCCAGGGACTGGGTCAGGGTGCCGGCGGCGAAGTCCAGGTACTGGTTCCCGTCGAGATCGGTGAGGACCGGGCCGCGCCCCTCGGCGAAGACCCGGCGCCCCACGGCCGCTTCCTCCGAAGCGCCCGGCGCCAGATGCGCGGCCTCACGTTCCAGCCGTTCCAGCTGGTGCCGACCTGTCACTGCTGCTCCCCACGCTCGGTGCGAACTGCCGTGGCATGCACCGGGGTTGATCGGCGCAGGCAGTGAGTCAAACATCAACTACTGCTCATCTGCAAGGAATTGCTGAAACTTACAGACCGGCCTTGCGGTTTCGGTGCCGCCTCTGCTTGAGTCGGGATCAGCTCAACCGGTGGCACCGCGACTTCCGTTCGAGGAGAGATCCGTGCGCATCCAGACCCCGTCCCCGCCGCGACGCGGACGGCCCGCGTGAAAGCGCTGGTCCTCGCGGGCGGCACCGGCAGCAGACTGCGGCCGTTCACCCACACCCGCGCCAAACAGCTCCTGCCCATCGCCAACAGGCCGGTGGTGCACTACGCCCTCCAGGCGATAGCCGACGCCGGCATCGAGGAGGCGGGTGTGGTGGTCGGCCCGCACACCGCAGACATCCGGCAGGCGGTCGGCGACGGTTCGGCCTTCGGACTGCGCATCACCTACCTGCACCAGGAGCAGCCCCTGGGCCTGGCCCACGCGGTGCTGATCGCACGGGACTTCCTCGCCGACGACGACTTCCTGCTGTACCTCGGGGACAACTACCTGGAGGACGGCGTCGCCGGATTCGTCCGCCGCGCCGAGACCGGCCGGGACGCCGCCCGCCTGCTGCTCACCCCGGTGCCCGACCCCACCGCCTTCGGCGTCGCGGAGGTCGACGGCGACGGACTGGTGCGGCGGCTGGAGGAGAAACCCGACCGCCCCCGCAGCGACCTCGCCCTCATCGGCGTCTACGCCTTCGGGCCCGCCGTGTACGAAGCGGTACGCGCCATCCGTCCCTCCGGGCGGGGCGAGCTGGAGATCACCCACGCCGTGCAGTGGATGGTCGACCGGGGCCTCGCCGTGCGCGCCGAGACGACCACCCGGCCCTGGCGCGACACCGGGAGCGTGGACGACCTGCTGGAGGCGAACCGGCACGTCCTGGACCGGATCGAGGGGCGCGTCGACGGCAAGGTCGATCCGCACAGCGTCCTGATCGGCCGGGTCCGGATCGCCGAGGGCGCCGTGGTCAGGGGGTCGCGGATCGTCGGCCCCGTCGTCGTCGGGGAGGGCGCCGTCATCAGCAACTCCAGCGTCGGCCCGTACACCGCGGTCGCGGAGGACTGCCGGATCGAGGAGAGCGAGATCGCGTTCTCGGTGCTCCTGCGGGGCGCGTGCGTCGAGGGCGCCTCGCGCATCGAGGGCTCGCTCATCGGCCGGGAAGCGGTCGTCGCCGCGTCCCCCCGCCCGCCCCACGCCCACCGCCTCGTCATCGGCGACCACAGCAGGGTGCAACTCACCTCGTGACACCCCGAGCCCGCGTCACCGGCCCCGCCCGGCCCCACGCGTCCGGCCCCACGCGTCCGGCCCCCACGCGTCCGGCCCCACGCGTCCGGCGGCGCCCGTTCCGCGGCCGCGGCGCCGAGGCCGACCGCGTTCCGGCGACCGGAGGATCCGGGCCGGCGGCACGAGTCGCATGAACCGCGGCCCCGAAGCCCCGTCCCCGTCGGGTGCCCGCCGTCCGGACCCGGTTCCCGGTCCCTTCGGCGCCAGGTGCGCCGTCTTCGGGGTGTCCGCCGGTCCGTGCCCGCATCCTGTCCTCGCGGGACTCCTCCCGCCGCCTCGACGACGGAACGGACGCATGGGCATGAGCGAGCTCGTGATGGGTATCGACACCGGGACCGCCAGCACCAAGGGCGTGCTCGTCACGCCGGACGGGACCGTGCTGGCGACGGCCGTACGCCATCACTCGATGTCGCTGCCCAGACCGTCGTGGGCCGAAGTGGACGCCGCCGCCGTCTGGTGGGCCGACCTCGTCGCGGTGGCCCGTGAACTCATGGACGGGATCGGCCCGCACACCCTCGCCGGGCTCTGCGTCAGCGGTGTGGGCCCCTGCCTGCTGCTCTGCGACGACGACCTGGAACCCGTGCGGCCGGCCATCCTCTACGGCATCGACGGCCGGGCCGGGCGCGAGATCCGCGACCTCACCGAGCGGCTCGGCGCCGACACGGTCCTCAGTCGCTGCGGCAAGGTCCTCAGCACCCAGGCCGTCGGCCCCAAGATGCTGTGGATGCGGCGCAACGAGCCCCACGCATGGGCGCGCGGAACACGGTGGTACAACTCCCACTCCTACCTGGCCGCCAAGCTCACCGGGGCGTACGTGCTCGACCACCACACGGCCAGCCAGAGCGACCCGCTGTACGACCTGCACGCCGGATCCTGGGCCGCGGACTGGGTCCCGGACATCGCTGGCCACCTGGAGATGCCCCGGCTCGTCCACCCCCACGAGGTCGTCGGAACCGTGACCGCCGCGGCGTCCCGGGCCACGGGCGTCCCGGCCGGCACCCTCGTCTCCGCCGGGACCGTCGACGCCTGGGCCGAGGCCCACTCCGCGGGCGTACGGCACCCGGGCGACCTCATGGTCATGTACGGCTCCACGCTGTTCTTCGTCCAGGTGCTGGGCGCCTACCGGGCGCACCCCGGACTGTGGACCACGGCGGGGGTGGAGCCGGGCCGGCGCACCATCGCGGCCGGCATGTCCACCTCGGGATCCCTGACCCGGTGGATCCAGGACGTCACCGGAGGGGCTTCCTTCGACACCCTGGTCGCCGAGGCCGAGGCCGTACCGCCCGGTTCGGACGGCCTGCTGATGCTCCCCTACTTCGCCGGTGAGCGGACCCCGGTCTTCGACCCGGACGCCCGGGGCGTGGTCGCGGGCCTGACCCTGCGTCACACCCGCGGCCACCTCTTCCGGGCCGCCTACGAGGGCATCGCCTTCGGCGTCCGCCAGATCCTCGACTTCCTGGAGGACCCCGACGACCCGGTCCGGCGCGTCGTCGCGGTCGGCGGCGGCACCCAGGGCGGACTGTGGACCCAGATCGTCAGCGACGTCACCGGCCGCGACCAGCAGGTACCGGCGCAGACCATCGGCGCCTGCTACGGCGACGCCCTGCTCTGCGCGGTCGGGCTCGGACTCGTACCGCCGGACACGGACTGGGCGGTCACCGAGACGACCGTGCGGCCCCGCACCGGGACGCGCGAGGTGTACGACCGCCTGTACGCGTCGTACACCGCGCTCTACCCCGCCACCAAGGACATCGTGCACGGTCTCGCCGCCATGCAGTGACCAGCGCGTGCGCACGCGTGTGTCAGGGGTGAAGCCCACCCGTTCACGGCACCTGACGCCGTGTCACGCTGCCACACTGCTGAGTGATCACCGCGGTGGGCCGGGTGCGGACCGGGCCACCGCGTCGGCTCCGTCGTGTCGGGCCGCCACCGTGGCACCCCCTTCGACCCCCTGCTCGCCGACGCGTGGAACGGCCGGCGCCCAGCCGAACCGATGAAGGAGGCGGAGGGCATGATCCCGGGCCTCCGGGTAGGGATCCTGCCGTACAGGAGGTGTGCATGAGCGGACTGGCGGCCCCGTTGTGGGACGTGGGCAACGGACAGGGACTGCGGCAACTGTCCGAACTGGGACTGGCGTTGGTGCTGTCCAGCCTCATCGGCTGGGAGCGGGCGGCGCAGCAGAAGAGCGCGGGGCTGCGCACCCACACCCTGGTGGGCATCGCCAGCGCCCTGATGATGGAGGTCTCCCAGCACGGCTTCACCAATGTGCTCGGCCTGGACAACGTCTCCTTCGACCCCTCCCGGGTGGCCGCCCAGATCGTCTCCGGCATCGGCTTCATCGGCGGCGGGCTCATCTTCGTACGACGTGACGCGGTACGCGGCCTGACCACCGCCGCGACGGTCTGGCTGACCTGCGCGGTCGGCATGGCCTGCGGCGGCGGGCTGCCCATCCTGGCCTGCGCGGTCACCGCGCTGCACTTCCTCGTCGTACGCGGCTACCCGCTGCTCGCCGACCGCCTCGTCCCCGGCGCCGCCGCCTCCGCCTTCGAACTGCGCATGACCTACCGCACCGGAACGGCCCTGCTGCCCCGGCTCATGGAGACCTGCACACGACGCGGCTTCCGCATCCTCCAGGTGCGCGTCGACCGCCTGCCCGGCCGCACCGACCCGGCCGCCCAGGTCCTCCTGGAGCTGGAGGGCAGCGCCGACCCCGCCCCGCTCACCGCCGAACTCTTCCAGAGCGACGGGGTCATCGACATCGAACTGACCACGGCGTCCGACGCGTAGCCCCGCCCACGCGGCGGACGCCCGATCGACCCGCCGCGCGGTCAGACGGCAGGGGAGCCGGCGACTGGTCCGCACATCAGGTTGCCCGGCTCGGCGGGGTCGTCGCTGATCCAGAACTGCGTCCACAGGACGGCGAACTCGGCGCGGCCGAGGTAGCCGTCGCCGTCCTGGTCGAGGCGGTCGAAGACGTCACCGGTCGCGATGCCGCGGCCGTGCCAGGTGTCGACCAGGCTCTGGTGCTCACCGCGCGAGATCCGGCCGTCCCCGTTCTCGTCGACCGCGTCGAAGATGGCATCGGCCGTGTCCGACACCGCCTCGGGCATCGTCGGCAACAGGTCGACCATGGCCATCAGTTCGCCCATGCCGATCCGGTCGGCCCCGCCGCCGACGTCCGACAGGTGCTGCCACCACCCCAGCGTCACCTCCCTGACGCGGGAAGCCAGTTCCGGCTCCGAGGCCACCCGTGGCAGCCGCAGCCACCGTGCCGACAACTCCTGGAAGTCCCCCTCGTCCAGGTAACCGTTTCCGTCCACGTCGAACACGTCGAACATCGTCCGGACCTTCGCCCACTGGAACCCACTGGCCACCGCAAGCCTCCTCGCTCAGCGTGCTCCACTCACACTGCCCACCCCCGCCGACGCCCCAACGGCGCCCGGGATCGCATGCCGGGTGCCACGCGACACCTCACCCCGCCCGAACGCTCCGAGCGCCGGTTTGGCCTTCCGCGTCCCGACGGACCGTGCCACGGCGCACAACCTTCCGGAACGCCATCGGTCTGACCAGACACACACCTACGCGAACCACTACCAGGGGGTAGTCATGCGACGAACAGGTACCGCACTGGCCGCGATGATGCTGGCGGGTGGTGGTCTGCTGGCCGCCACGGTTCCGGCGGTGGCCGCGCCGACGGCCGTGGACTGTGCCGTGACGTGGGGAAGCCTGGACAAGACCGGAGCCTTTGCCGCGTCGAGGCGACTGACCGACGTCCGGGCCGGGCAGCACGAGTGTTTCGACCGCCTGGTCTTCGACGGCGCGGGTACGTCGGCCGACCCGATCGGCTACAGCGTCCGCTACGTCGACGAACTGCACCAGGACCCGTCCGACGTCGTCGTTCCGATCGAGGGCGGGGCCGTTCTGGAGATCTCGCTGTTCTCCCCGCGCTACGACCCGGCGACCGGAGAGCCCTACCCGTCGCTTCCGGCCGTCGACGTCACCGGGTACCGGACGTTCCGCGAGTTCGAGTTCACCGGCGGCTCCGAGGGATACACCCAGGCCGGACTGGGCGTCCGCGCCCGGCTGCCGTTCCGGGTCTTCCAGACGGCCAACCACCTCGTGGTGGACGTGGCGCACACCTGGTGACCCGGTCCGGCCGACGCGTGACGCGTTCCTGCCGTCAGGACCGGCTCCCGACGTCCCACCGGTCCGGGCCGACGCCCCGCCAGTCGATGAGCACCGAGTCCGCGAGTTCTTCGGGCTCGATGTCCAGCCCGGCCCGCCGCAGGAACTCCGTCAGGTCCCGGCGGCTGTGTGCGAGGCCGAGGATCTCGCCGTCCACACGCACCCGGCGGCCGCCGGTCGGGGAGGGCGGCTGGACGACTATCGGGCGCCTTCGGCTCATCTCTCCAGGATCATCCGCACCGCTCGGGCCCGCACCCCGGCCGCTCACCGGAAGATCCCGGAGATCGGCCGCGCGGGCGGTTGAGAGGGACGGGCGGAGTGTGGGAGCGGAAGTGGAAGCCGGGACGGCCTGGGTTCGTACATGTGTTCGATGTTAGCCACTCCGGGGCCGTGCGGCATCCATGCCGCGGCGGTGGGGGTCGTCCGTCTCTTCCGCGGGCAGCGGCTGGTCGCCGTCGTAGAAGAAGCTCGCGGGCCGCTCCAGGAACTCCAGTCGCCGCCGCAGCACGGCGTGCTGGTCGGTGATGTCGTGCGCAAGGGCTTCGCGCTGGTGCTGTCGGCCGAGGAGACCACGGACCGGCTGACGGCGCGGACCGGACGTCGGGGCGGACCGGACGTCGGCGGACGGCCGGACGTGTACCCGCCGAACCGTGGGCCCGACCGGGGACCGGTCCGGCGCGTCGCACGATGTACCGCGGGCCTGGACGCCGTCGGGGAACCGTGGGCGGTTAGCCGAGGTCGAAGGTGTTGGGCAGGCCCAGCCGGTAGCGGACCTCGTCGACCCGCTTCAGGGGTTCCATCTCCGGCGGCCGGAACAACTCCCAGAGACGGCAGCGCCCGGCGCCCGAACCGTCGGCGTCCAGAAGGGCGTTGACGGCCCGGCGCGCCGACTCGTTGGCGCCCTCCATGGTCGCCAGGTCCACATCCGTACGCACGTAGTCGCCCGCGAGGAAGAAGTTCGGCACCGCGGTCCTCGCGGACGGCCGGTTGTAGAGGGTGCCGGTGGGGTGGATGAGGAGCTGTTCGCGGTTCTGCGGATCGGGACCGCCGAGGCCCGTCACCGAGGGGTCCATGAACCAGCCCAGCCGGTCCTCGTCCCTGAGCGTCGTCTTGCCGGAGTCGTTCAGCCCGTCCTTCAGCTGGGCCCACAGCTCGGCGACGATCTCGTCCTTCGTGCACTCACGGGCCGTCCTGCCGTACAGGATCCCGGGCTTGTCCCACTCGGAGATGATCGTGGACAGGCACTCGTGGGCCTGTCCGTCTCCGTAGTCGTGCGAGAAGTCCCGCACGTCCCAGAACTGCGCCTGGCCGATGCCGGTGACCGCCCACGGCGAGTCGAGGCAGTTGATGTGGCCGTGCACGACGGGGGTGGGCGTGCGCAGGTAGAACATCACGCCGGTCATCCAGTCCGTCTTCAGCGCGTCGCACCGCCCCAGCTGCGGGTCGGCGGCGCGCAGGGCCGGGCCCCAGGTCACCCGGGCGTGCTCGACCGGCAGCGCGCAGACGTAGTGGTCGGCGGTGACGGTGCGCTCACGGCCGTCGTCGCGGGCCGCCACCCGTACGCCGGTCACCCGGCCGCCGTCGTACACCACCTCCCGGACCTCGGTGCCGAGCTCGAACTCGACGCCCAGGGAACGCAGATGGGTCTCCCACGGGTCGATCCACGCCTCGCTGGTCGGGGCGTTCAGCACCCGGTCTACGTCCGCGTCGCCGTCCATGCCGCGGCCGAGCAGGCCCCACAGGATGAGGGCCTCGATGATGACGCGGCCGACGGTACGGGTGGAGGCGATCTCGGCGCGGGTGGCGACGAGGTTGCGGGTCTGGCCGATGCCGAGGAGGACCTGGTACTCGCGGCTCATCTCGCCGGCCCGGATGAAGTCCCACCAGGCGACCTTCTCCCACTGCCCCTCGCGGCGGGCGTCGCAGCTGGTGAGGTGGACCAGGAGACGGTCGGCGAAGTAGGCGGCCTCGGTGGCCGGCAGACGGGAGGCGAGATCCAGCACCGACAGGATCTGGTCGCGGAGCCAGGACGGGGTGAGGTCGCCGGAGGCGGGCGGGGTGGTGACCCGGCGGAGCGGGAAGTGCAGGTCCGGGCGGCCCGACCCGCGCGCGAACAACTCCTCCGTGCCGTTGCGGAGGTTGCCGTGGACGCCGTTCGCGTTGCCGGGGAAGGGGATCCGGCGCATGGTGTCCGGCAGGTTCCGGTAGAAGCCGGGGAAGAAACGGAACCCGTGCTCGCCGGGAAGCGGCTTGCGCCCGCCGGTTCCGGTCCCGGGGACGTCCATGGAGCGGGCCTTGCCGCCGAGGACGTCGTAGTACTCGTAGACCGTGACCCGGTAGCCGCGTTCGGCGAGTTCGTGGGCGGCGCTGAGGCCGGAGACCCCGCCGCCGAGGACGGCGACGCGCTTGCCGGCGGAGGCCGCGGCCGCACCGCCGGCCGCGGCCAGGACGCCGACCGCTCCACCACCGACCGCTCCGGCGACCGCGCCCCCGGCCGCCGTCAGGAAGCGCCTGCGGCTGTGTCCGTCGTGCCCCTGGGGCAGCTGCGCGTGTTCTGTTGTCATGGTCAACGGAGGGTAGGGAGGGGTGCCGGGGACGGACAGCCCTTTCCCTTGTCACTCACAGTATCCTCACGAACACGAAGAGGCAGTGACGATGTGTCCGTGCGGAGGAGGGCTAGAGGAACGGGGTCCCCGCGTCGAGGCCCGACAGGATCCTGCCGTACAGCTCCAGGTTGGCGGCGGGGTTGACGAAGGAGTGGAGGTTCAGGGCGTTGAGGTCCCGGACGATCCGCTGGATCGGCACCTCCCGGTGCAGGGACGAGGCGCCCGAGGCGGATCCGACGAGGTCGGCGGCCTCCTTGCACAGCCGCGCCAGATAACCGCACTGCGCCCGGATCCGGGCCCGCTCCTGCGCGGTGTACGGCTCCCCGGCGGCGGCCTTGGACTCGATCAGTCCCACGAAGTCGGCGGCGAGCAGTTCCGCCGAGGAGACCTTCATCGCGGCCTCGGCGAACTGGAGATGCGTCACCGGCGCCTCGTGCTGGCGCTCGTAGAAGGTGTAGGTGATGCCCCGCCGGTGGATGCGCTCGTCGAACTCCGCCAGCGCCGCCCGCGCCAGCCCGAGGGCGTTCGCGGCCGTCCAGGCGCAGAACATCAGCAGCACCGGCATGCGGTAGAACGGGTCGTCGCCGTTGCGCCGCGACGGATACGCGCCGGCCAGCAACGGCCCCACCGGCAGGACGCGATGGGCGGGCACGCGGACGTCCTGGGCGGCGACGGTGTTGCTCCCGCTCCCGGCCAGCCCGGTGACGTCCCAGTCGTCCAGCACCTTGAGGTCCGTCATGGGGATCGCCAGCCAGAGCATCTCCGGCGGGCCGTCCGGGGTGTCGGCCAGCGCGGTCAGCAGGTGCCAGTCGGCGTCCTGACAGCCGGTCGCGAAGGGGGAGTTGCCCGTCACCAGGTAACCGCCGTCCACCGCAACGGCTTTCGAGGTCGGGATGAGGGTGCCGCCGACCCGTACGTCGGGACCGGTGAAGATCTCGTCCTGGGCCTCGTCGGGGAACAGGGCCGCGATGAACGCGCACCCGGCCTGGATCAACGTCATGAACCCGGCCGACCCGCACGCCGCGGAGACCTCGCTCAGCGCGTCGACCTGGGTCCGTAACGAGCTCTGGTGGCCGCCGTAGTGGCGCGGGACGTTCATACGGTGGATCCCGGCGTCCGAGAGCGCCTCGACGACCTCGCGCGTCACCCGCCGCTCCCGCTCGGCGCGCGACGCGTGCGAGCTGATGAGCGGCCGGAGCTCGCGTACGCGTCGGAGAAGGTCGGTGTCCGGACGGGGTGCTGGCGAACCGGCCAAGGGGCTACCTCCGGTCTCGGGCCGTAGAAGACCCCTCACCGTCGCGCCGATCCCGGTGGCTGTCAACGCCACCTCGGACCAGTGAAGTCGATCGGCGTGTGACCGGGATCACGGCGGTGGGAAAACCCGGGGCGCGGCCCGGGCGTCTAGCCGGTGTGAGATCAGTCAGGAAGGCACCACGCACACCGGACGAGGAACGTCTCGTCCGGCTGGTGGCCAGGGGCGACCGCGCGGCGTTCGAGGAGCTGTACCGGCGTACCGCGCCGTGGATGGCGTCGCGGCTGCGCCGCCGGTGCGCCGACGAGCAGATCGTCGCCGAGGTCATGCAGGAGACGTATCTGGCGGTGTGGCGCGCGGCGGGCGCGTTCGCGGGCTCCTCGGTCGAGGGGACCGCCGCCGGATGGCTGTGGACCATCGCCGCCTTCCGGCGCAGGGCCCACCACGCCGAGCCGCCGGCCGCCGCCGCGCTGCCCGACGCGGCGCCCGCCGCCGAGGAGGAGGCGCTCGCGACGGCCGTCGGCGGCGACGTCGGCGACGCGCTCCGGCGCCTCGCGCCCGAACTCAGACAGGTGCTGGAGGCCATGGTGCTCGACGGGCTGTCCGTCCGGGAGACCTCGGTACTGCTCGGACTGCCCGAGGGCACGGTCAAGACCCGTGCCCGCCGGGCCCGGATCGCGATGCGGGAGGCGCTGGCGTGAACACGGAACACGCGTCGACGCGGATCATCGACGCCTACGCGCGCGGCGACACGGACATCACCGCCGACGAACTGTGGGCCCTGGAAGCCCACCTGGAGGCGTGCGCGCTGTGCCGGGAGCGGCTGTCGGCCGCCGTCACCGCCGGGGCGCCCGCCGTGGCCGCGCTGGTGGACACGGTCTGGTCCGGCCTCGAACCCCGGCTGGCCGGCCCCGCCCCGACGCCGCGCCGGCGACGCTGGGCGGCGGGCCTGTCCAGATGGCTGACGCCCGCCATGGAGCCCTGGCTGGCCATGGTCGTGAGCGTGACACTGCTCGCGCTCGTCCTCGACCTGGTCCACACCGGCCTCGGCGAGGTGTCGCTGGTGCTGCTGTTCGCCCCGGTCCTGCCGGTCCTCGGCGTCGCGGCGTCCTGGTCGCGCGGCCTGGACCCGGCGTACGAGCTGACGGCCGCCGCGCCGAGGGCGGGCCTTCACCTGGTGCTGCGGCGCACCGCGGCCGTGCTCGCGGCCGTCGTCCCCGCGCTGCTGGTGGCCGGAGAGCTGACCGGGGTGACGGCCGCGCAGTGGCTGCTGCCCTGCCTCGCCTTCACCTCGGCGACCCTGGCGCTCGGCGGTGCCATCGGTGTGACCCGCGCGGCGTTCGTGCTCGGGGGCGTGTGGGCCGGCCTGGTCGTGGCACCGACCGTGGCCACCAGCCGTACGGCCGTCGTCCTCCAGACGGACAGCCTGCCCGGATGGGGGATCGTGCTCGCGGTCGGCACCGCCGTCGTGATCGCCCGCAGAGGCGCGTACGGCGTGCCGGGAGCCCATCGATGACCCCTCGGACCCCTCGGACCCCTCGGACCCCTCGGACCCCTCGGACCCCTCGGACCCCTCGGTCTCTTCGGATCACCGGAAAGGAAGAGCACGGCATGAACGTGGTGAACGCGGCCGACCTCGCGCCGACGGCCCACGCCTGGCAGATCGAGGCCGCCGGGCTGAAGGTCGGGGTCGGCAGGAACCGTACGGCCGTCGACGGGCTCGACCTGTCGCTGGGCACCGGCGTCCACGGACTCCTCGGCCCCAACGGCGCGGGCAAGACCACCCTCATCCGGACCCTGGCCACCGTGCTGCGGCCCACCGAGGGCAGCCTGGAACTGCTCGGGACGTCCGTGCATGGCCGGGGCGAGCACCGGGCGGTGCGCCGCCGGATCGGCTACCTGCCACAGGAGTTCGGCTACTACAGGCGCTTCACGGTGCGCGAGTTCGTCGAGTACATGGCCTGGTTGAAGGAGATGCCGAAGGCGGACATCCCCGGCGCCGTGCAGCGCGCCGTGGAGCGGGTGGGGCTCGCGGACCGTGCCGACGACCGGATGAAGACCCTGTCGGGCGGCATGGTGCGCCGGGTCGGCATCGCCCAGGCCATCGTCAACGACCCGGCGATCCTGCTCCTGGACGAGCCCACCGTCGGCCTGGACCCGGCGCAGCGGCTGCGCTTCCGCGAGCTGCTCCAGGAGCTGGGCACGGACACCTGCGTACTGGTCTCGACCCACCTGGTGGAGGACGTCGCCGCCGCCTGCACCGACGTGGTGGTGTTCGCCGAGGGGCGGCTGGTCTTCCACGGCCCGCCCGGCGAACTGGCCTCGCTGGGCGGGCCCGAACACGTGGGGGACAGCCCGCTGGAGCGCGGCTACTCGGCCCTGCTGCTCAACCCCGCTCAGGAAAGCGGAAGTTGGTGAACTCCCGCGTACTGCGCATCGAGTTGAGGCGTTCGGTCGCCCCGTGGGCCGGGGCCGTGGTCCTGACGACCGCGCTGGCGTTCCTGTACCTGATCCCCGGATCGTGGTGGACGGGCACCGCCGCGTGGACGGCCCAGTGGACGTCCATGGCCCTGTGGACCCGCGCCCTGCTGTTCTACCTGTGGCCGCTCGCCGTGGGACTCGGCGCGTTGCAGGGGCTGCGCGACCACCGCTCCGGGACGACCGAGCTGCTGACGAGCACACCACGGCCCGCCCGCCACCGCGCGGCCGCGCTGGCGGGCACCACGGCGCTCGCCCCGGCCGCCGCGTTCGCGCTCCTCGTCCTGGCGGGCGGGGTCCAGGTCGCGGGCAACACCCGCTACACGCATGTCGGATGGCTGCCGATCTCACTCGTGGGGGCGCTCTCCCTCGCGGCCGGGGCGGTGCTGGGGATGGGCGTCGGCCGGGTCCTGCCGTCCGTGCTCACCCCGCCCGCGGCGACCATGGCCGCCTTCGTGTTCACGGCCCTCATGCAGACGTCGCTCGGCCGGACGCCGACGCCAACGGCGAGCGGGCTCCCCACCATGGAGCCGAACCGGGTCTCCCTGCTGTCCCCCGCGGTGCAGGAGGCGCGCGACGCACTGGTCACCCTCTCCACCCCGGTGCACGTCGGACGGACGGTCTGGCTGCTCGGCATGGCCGCGACCGGCTTCGCGCTGCTGGTCGCCGCGACCCCGCGCACCCGGCTGACGGCCCTGGCCCCCGTCCTGGCCGGCGCGGTCGTCGCCCTGCTCGTCCTGCCCTCCGACCCGCGCCGGATCTACGTCGTCGACGAGGCCGCCGCGCGGCCGGTGTGCGACGGCCCGGTGTGCGTGACGAGGACCCAGCAGGCGCGGCTCGCCGACCTGGCGGGGCCCGGGAAGGAGGCGCTGCGCAGACTGCGCGCGGCGCTGGGCGGCGCGGCGCCGGTCTCGGTCCGGGAGAACGCCGCCGTGGCACCCGAGGGCTCCGTGCCCAAGTGGTCCAGCGCGACCGTCCTCTTCGACTTCGACGACGACATCATCGCCACCGCGAAGGGCGCCGGGCTGACCCGGGCCCTCGTCGCCAAGGCCATGGTGCCGGGGTGCACCCCCCTCGGCTGGGGCGGCTTCGGGAACGACGACTACGCGCGGACCGTCGCGGCCGCCTGGGTCCTCGGGGACCTCGAACCGCTCCCCGGCTCCTCACCGGCGGGGCTGAGCCGCGAGGCCGAGGACCGGGCCCGCCCGGTGTGGCGCAGCCTCGTGTCGCTGCCCCGGGCCGAGCAGCTCGCGCGGATCCACGCGATGCGTGCCGCCGCGCTCTCCTGCGAGGGCGACCCGTTCGAGATCCTCGCCGAGGGCGGCGCGTCCCGATGAGGTGGCTGACGCTGTACGCCCGGTCCCGTCAGGTGCCCGCCTCCTTCGCCGCGGTGGTGATCGGCGCGGTGGCGGTGTGGGCACTCGCCCGGGCGGGCGGCGGGCCCGGTGATCCCCGGCTGCCCGTCCTCGTCCTCGCCGCCGGGGCGATGGCCGCCTCGATCGGGCTCGGCGGTCAGGACCTGGCGCTGGACCGGACGGCCGCGATCCGCTGGGCGCCCCGGCGGGCGGCCCATGTGCTGCTGGCCGCCGCGGTCGTCGCCGCGGTGCAGGCGGCGGCGCCGACGACGGGCGGGGTCATGGCCACCGCCGCGTTCGCCGTACGCGACAGCGCGGGCCTGATGGGCCTGGCCGCCCTGGGCGCGGCGGTCTCGGGCGGCCGGTACGCCTGGACACCGCCCTTCGCCTGGCTCTCGGCCGCGTTCCTGGCGCCCCCGCCGACGACCGCCCCGACGCGGGTGGCGAGCTGGCTGCTGCTGCCGCCCGGCGCCACGGCGGCCACCTGGACGTCCCTGGCCCTCACGGCCGCGGGCACCACCGCCTACGCCCTGGCGGGCCCGAGACGCTGACCGCCCGGAGCCGACCACGAGACGCGGGCCGGACCAGGACCGGAGAAGCGGCGGCACGCACGGCCACACCCGGAGGCACAGCAGCTCCGAAGGCCCGATCCGATGTCCGACGGGCACCGGGTCCGGCTCGACGGACCGGTCGGCGTCGCCGCCCGGTGCGGGTCAGGCCGGGCCGGACCCCTGGCCCGGGTCGCCTGCGGGCAGGCCCGCCAGCAGTGCGCGCCGGCTGGCTCCGACGTGCTCGCGCATGACGCGCTCGGCGCTGTCGCCGTCCTTCGCCAGGACCAGTTCCAGGACCAGACGGTGCTCACGGTCGGACTGGACGACCCGGCCCGGCCGGCTCAGCGAGGTGTTCACCAGCCGGGAGTACGCGAGCTGGTTCATCAGGACCCGGTAGTGGGCCTGCAGCTTGCCGTTGTCGCAGCCCGCGATGAGCAGGTCGTGGAACTCCTGGACCAGCGCCGCGTACCGCTCGCGGTCGTCCCGCTCGACCGCCGCGTCGGCCTCGCGCAGGTTCCGTTCGAGCGCGTCGATCTCGGGCACACGGCCGCGCTGGGCGAGGAGCCGTGCGGCCGCGCCCTCCATCAGCTCCTTCATCTCGAAGAGTTCCGTCATCTCACGGCGGGACGGGACGGTGACGAACGTCCCGACGCGCGGCCTGATCTCGACGAGTCCCTCGGTCTGCAACTGCTTGAGGGCCTCGCGCACCGGCGTACGGCTCACCCCGAACTCGTCGGCGAGGGCCGCCTCCGAGAGCGCGGTGCCGGGTCCGGCGTCGCCCCTGATGATCCGGCCGCGCATCTCGGCGATCACCGCGGCCTGCATCGACCCGTTCGCCGGTTCGCTCCTCGCGCGCCTCATCCCAGGGACGCCAGCGCCCCGCCGTCGAAGAACCGGCCCGCGCTGTAGACCATCGGCGGGTGCTCGGTGACCTCGGCGTGCACGACCCGGCAGATGAAGATCGTGTGGGTGCTGGCACGGAGCCGCTCGCGGATCCGCACCTCCATCCGCGCGCTGCTCCGGGCGATCAGCGGGCTGCCGTACGGGCCGCTCTCCCAGTCCAGGTCCGCGAACTTGTCGGCGGCCTTGGTCGCGAACGTGCCGACGACGTCGAGCTGGTCGGTGGAGAGGATGTTGATCGCGAGGTGGTCCGCGCTGAACAGGCAGTCGTGCGTGGACGAGGTGTGCTGGATGCAGACCATCACCGTGGGCGGGTCGAGCGAGATGCTGGAGAAGGCGTTGACGGCCAGCCCCCTGGGGGTCTGCCCGTCCATCGCGGTCACGACCGTGACACCGGTGACGAACTGCCGGTTCACCTGCTTCATCACGTCGAGGTCGGGGGTGGCGGCGAGCGCGGTCATGAGGGTGCTCCTTGTCATCTTGGTCGTCGGTCCTGTCCCTGCCCGGCCCCGTCAGTCCTGCCCCACGCTGATGATGCCCAGCGCCACCAGCAGGGCCCGGGGATCCCAGGTCACGTGCTCCTCGACGATCCGGTCCGCCTCGAAGCGGGCGAACGTCGCGCCGCTGATGTCGACGCGCCGCTTGGTCGGCGGCACCCCGAGGAACGAGTTCACGTGCGTTCCGCTGCTGTGCCAGCGGATCGCGGCCCGGTCGCCCTCGACCACGACCTCGTCGATGACCGTGGTCAGGTCCGGGAACGCCGCCCGCGTCGAGACGATCGACGCCTTGAACGCTTCGAGGTCCTGCGGGTGCGGGTCCGCCCCGTGGCGCAGATAGGCCGGGCTCAGCAGCGCGTCGAGCGCGTCGACGTCACCCTGTCCCCAGGCCTCGGCCCATACCTGGGCGATGCGTTCCCCACGAACGTCGGTGTGCGCCATCTCTTCCTCTTCCACAGTCGCCGGCCTTCTCTGCAAGGACGGGGAGGCGGAACCGCTCGCTGCTCCCCTGCGGTCGCACGGCCACCTGAAGGGTGAGAACCGGCCCGCGTTGGCATACAAGAAGCAGTAAGTCACGCCATGGTGGGAGCGTCAAGGGTGCGGCGGTGGCCGGTTGGCCGACCGGCTTCGACGGCCATCGGAATGTGCAGCTCAAATGCCATTTGATGACAGCAGGAGGGGCGGCCTGGGTGGTGTGCGGGGAGCATTCGGGCCGGAACCCTTGACCGGTTTGCGGGTGCGTGCCTATGGTCCTGTGCCATGCAAGAGAGCGTGGAACACACTGACGACGGCATCGGTCTCCGCAAGCTCGTGCTCTACCGGGACGCCGTCCTGACCGAGGCGGGCGAGGCGCCCGCGCGGCCCGCGTGGCGCGCCAGCGTCGCCGCGGTGATCCGGAACCCGTGGCTGGGCACCGGTCCCGCGACCGACCTGAACCCGGAACAGGCCCGCATCGCACCGGCGCTCGCGAAGCTGCTGACCGGCCGGCTCATCACCGCGCTGGGCGGTGCCGACGAGATCGAGTCGTTCGGCAAGGCCGCCATCGTCGGCACGGCCGGCGAGATCGAGCACGCCGGGGCACTCATCCACACCCCGTACTTCGGCAACCTCGTGCGGGAGTTCCTCGAGGGCGAGTCGATCATCTGCTTCGCCGACACGCGCGCCGAGGCCGGCGAGTCGCTGATCGTCCCTCTCTGGCACAAGACCCACGCCGCGACGCGCAGCCACTACCAGACCATCAGCGCCCGGGTCTCCGACGGGCCGCGCGCCGACGAGATCGTCGTCGTCGCGGCCGCGTCGACGGGGCCGCGCCCGCACCCCCGGATCGGGGACCGTCTGACCGACCCCGTCGTCACCACCGAAACCCTGGAGGTAGTTCCCTCATGAGCGTCCGCAGGATCGTGACCGTCGTCGAAGAGATCCACAGCGAAGGCGGCCGGCAGCTCGCCCGGCCCGCCCGGATCGCGGTCGTCGCCGCGGTGATCGAGAACCCCTGGGCCGGACAGGGCTTCGTCGAGGACCTGGGCCCCGGCATCGAGGCGAACGCCTCCGACCTCGGCGCGCTGCTCGCCCCCGCGGTCCTGGACGCCCTCGGCGAACCCGCCGAGGCGTACGGCAAGGCCGCCATCGTCGGCCTGGACGGCGAGATCGAGCACGGCTCCGCGCTGATCCACACCCTGAAGTTCGGCGACCACTTCCGCAAGGCCGCCGCCGCCACCACCCTGCTGCCGGCGGTCGAGAAGCGCGGCCCGGCCGGTGTCGTCTTCGACATCCCGCTGAAGCACATCACCGACGCCACGATCCGCTCCCACCACCAGAGCTTCGAGGTCCGCGTCAGCGACGCCCCGCACCCCGGCGAGATCGTCATCGCGCTCGCCGCCGCCGCTCAGGGCCGCCCCCAGCAGCGCCTGGCGCCGCTCACGACCGAACAGTAGGTGCCCATGAGCAAGCCGACCGTGGTCCTGCTGCACGGCGTGGGGCTCGACCGCACCATGTGGGAGCCGGCCGCCGCGCTCCTCGCCGACCGCTACACCGTGCTCACCCCGGACCTGCCGGGCCACGGCACCCGCCCGCCGGTGCGCGACGGCGTGACCCTCGCCGACCTCGCCGACGGGGTCGCCGGCGGGATCCCGGCCGGCTCGCACCTGGTCGGGTTCTCCCTGGGCGCGCTGATCGCCCAGCACCTGGCGCTGCACCGGCCCGAACTGGCGGCCACCCTGACCTCGGTCAGCTCGGTGTGCGCGCGGACGGCCGAGGAGCGGGCCGCCGTCCTCGCCCGGCTGCGCACCGCGGAGAGCGACTTCACCGCGAGCGCGGCCGCGTCCCTGACCCGCTGGTACGACGGTACGGACGTCGGCGCCGACCGGGTGGCCCGCACCTGGGCCACGCTGCTCGCCAACGACGTCGCCTCCTTCCTCGGCTGCTACCGCGTCTTCGCCACGGCGGACGCGGAACTCGCCCCGGACCTGGGCGCCATCGCCGTACCCGCACTGGCGGTGACCGGGGCGGACGACCCGGGCTCCACCCCCGAGATGAGCCGCCGGCTCGCCGCGGCGCTGCCCGACTGCCGGGCGGTGGTGGTTCCCGGGGCGCGGCACATGCTGCCCGTCGAGCGCCCCCGGGCGCTGGTCGACGCCCTCACGACCTTCCTCGGAGCGTGTACACATGTCTGACCTCACCACACTGCACCACTTCATCGGCGGCGAGCGGGCGGAGCCCGCGTCGGGCGAGTACTTCGAGAGCACCAACCCGGCCACCCGCGAGGTCCTCTACCGGGCCGCGCGCGGCGACGCCACCGACGTCGACCGGGCCGTCACCGCCGCGCGCGACGCCTTCGAGGACCCGCGCTGGCGCGACCTTAGCCAGACGCGCCGCGGCCACCTGCTGCGCCGGCTCGGTGAGCTGATCGCCGAGAACGCCGAGGAACTGGCCCGCGCGGAGACGCTCGACAACGGCAAACTGCTGCGCGAGATGCGCGGACAACTGGCCACGCTGCCGGAGTACTACCACTACTACGCGGGCCTCGCCGACAAGATCCACGGCGACTTCATCCCCACCTCCGACCGTCAGGTGCTGAACTACACCTCCCGGGAGCCGCTGGGCGTCGTAGGGGCGATCACGCCCTGGAACTCCCCGCTCACGCTGACCAGCAGCAAGCTGGCCCCGGCCCTCTGCGCCGGCAACACCGTCGTGATCAAGCCGTCCGAGCACACCTCGGCGACCGTCGTCCGGCTCGCCGAACTCGCCCTGGAGGCGGGCTTCCCGCCCGGCGCGGTCAACGTCGTCACCGGGTTCGGGGCCGAGGCGGGGCAGGCGCTCGTCGACCACCGCGGCCTCGCGAAGATCTCCTTCACCGGCTCCACCGCCACGGGCTCCCGCATCGCGGCGACGGCCGCCGGCCGGTTCATCGGCGCCACCCTCGAACTCGGCGGCAAGTCGCCCAACATCGTGTTCGAGGACGCCGACCTCGCGAACGCGGCGATGGGCGTCGTGGCCGGCATCTTCGCCGCCGCCGGACAGACCTGCATCGCGGGCAGCCGTGTCTTCGCCCACCGCTCCGTCTACGACGAACTGCTGGAGCGGGTCGCCGACCGCGCCAGGACCATCCGTATCGGCGACCCCCTGGACGCCGGCACCGAACTCGGCCCGCTGGCCTTCGCCGACCAGCGCGACAAGGTGGCCGGCTACGTCGACCTCGGCCGCGACGAGGGCGCCCGGGTGCTGACCGGCGGACGCGCCACGGACGGCGGCGGGCTCGGCGGCTACTTCTACGAGCCCACCATCCTCGTGGACGTCGACAACGGCATGCGCGTCGTGCGCGAGGAGATCTTCGGCCCCGTGCTGGCCGTGATGCCGTTCGACTCCGAGGAGGAGGTCGTCCGGCTGGCCAACGACACCGAGTACGGCCTCGCGGCCGGCGTCTGGACGACGAACCTCGCCCGGGCCCACCGGATGGCGGCACGGCTGGAGGCCGGGACCGTCTGGGTCAACACCTACCGCGCCATGTCCCCGATGTCGCCGCGGCAGGGCTTCAAGTCCAGCGGCGTCGGCGTCGAGCACGGCACCGAGACCGTCAAGGAGTACACGCGCCTCAAGAGCGTGTGGATCAACACCAGCGAGGAGCCGGTGGCCGACCCGTTCACCATGCGGAGCTGACCGGAGCCGACATGCCACAGGTCGACATCACCCTCGCCGAGGGCCGCACCCCGGAGCAGATCCGGGCCCTGCTGCACGAAGTGCACGCCGCGGTCCTGCGCACCACGAACACCAAGCCCGAGCACATCAGGGTCGTCGTCCACGAGGTCCCCCGGTCCCACTGGGCCACCGGGGACATCACCCTCACCGAGATGGACGCGGCCGGCCCGCAAGACGAGGAGCAGTCATGAGGTTTTCGTTGTTCGTCCACATGGAGCGCTGGGACGAAGAGGTCAGCCACCGCGAACTCTTCGAGAATCTCACCGAGTTGACCCTCATGGCGGAGGCCGGCGGCTTCGGCACCGTATGGATCGGCGAGCACCACTCCATGGAGTACACCATCTCGCCGAGCCCCCTCCCGATCCTCTCCTACCTGGCCGCCCGCACCACGACCATCCGGCTCGGCGCCGGCACCATCGTCGCCCCGTTCTGGAACCCGATCCGCGCCGCCGGCGAGTGCGCGCTGCTCGACGTCATCAGCAACGGCCGGATGGAGGTCGGACTCGCCCGCGGCGCCTACCAGTTCGAGTTCGACCGGCTCGCGGGCGGTCTCTCGGCCCGCGACGGCGGCAAACACCTGCGGGAACTCGTCCCCGCCGTGAAGGCGTTGTGGGAGGGCGACTACGCCCACGACGGCGAGATCTGGCAGTTCCCGACGTCGACCAGCGTGCCCAAGCCTCTTCAGCAGCCGACCCCGCCCGTGTGGATCGCCGCCCGTGACCCCGACTCGCACGACTTCGCCGTCGCCCAGGGCTGTAACGTCATGGTCACCCCGCTGATGAAGGGCGACGAGGAAGTCGTCGACCTGAAGGGCAAGTTCGACACCGCGGTGGCCAACCACCCCGAGGTGCCGCGCCCCGAACTGATGGTGCTGCGCCACACCCACGTCCACTCGCCCGACGAGCCCGAGGGGTGGCGGCCCGCCGCAGAGGCGATCGGCCGGTTCTACCGGACCTTCGACGCCTGGTTCGGCAACGCGGCCACCCCGGTGAACGGGTTCCTCGACCCCAGCCCGGAGTCGAAGTTCGAGGGCCGCCCCGAGTTCGCGCCGGAGTCGCTGCACCGCACGGCGATGATCGGCACCCCCGCCGAGGTCGTCGAGCGGCTGCGCGCCTACCAGGAACTCGGCGTCGACGAGTACAGCTTCTGGATCGACACCAGCCTCTCGCACGAGGAGAAGCGCAGGTCGCTGGAGCTGTTCATCAAGGAAGTCGTCCCCGCGTTCCAGTAGACGGCGCGCTCCACGGACCGGCGGGTCACGTTCCGACGAAGCTCACGGTCTCCGTGAGCTCCGCCCGCCCGGTCCGCAGCCGTGGCACGCCTTCCTGCTCGTGACCGACCGCGACACCGCAGAGCAGCACGTGACCGCCGTCGGCGCCGACCGTCCGGGCGACGCTCTCGCGGAACATCGTCCACATCACCTGCGGGCAGCTGTGCAGCCCTTCCGCCCTGAGCAGCAGCATGACCGTCTGCAGGTACATCCCCGCGTCCGCCCACTGCCCGGGCCCCATCGCCCGGTCGAGGTAGCAGAACAGCACGACGGGCGCTCCGAAGGCGTCCGAGTTCAGGGCGGCGATCCGCACGGGCCGGTCCGGGGCGTCACGGTCGATCCCCAGCGCCCGGTAGCGCTGGGCGGCCGCGGCCGAGAAACGGTCCCGGTACGGCGCGGACAGCGGGGCCGGGTACATCGGGTACTCCCGCTCGTCACCCGGGTCTCCCGCCAGCGCCCTGGCCGTCGCACGCGCCTTCAGCTCGGCCAGCGGTTCGCCGGTGACGACGTACAGGTGCCACGGCTGGAGGTTCCCGCTCGACGGGGCGCGTGCCGCCGCCGTCAGCACCCGTTCGAGCACCTCTCGGGGCACCGGCTCGGCGCTGAACGCGCGCACCGCCCGCCGGCTGTCCACCGCTTCGTACACGTCCACGTCCACTCGTCCCCTCGGCCGTCGGGCGGCCCGTCACTCGTAGCGGTACTTGAGGGACTCCGCCTCCGACCGCTCGATGTCGGCGATCGTCAGCTCCGGCATCCGCAGCTGGGCCAGCGTCACCTCGGCCGAGGTCGGCTGGGCGTCCGCCGCCGGCCACTGCTCCGGCTTCCAGGCGCCGCCGCGCAGCAGCGACTTGGGGCAGTGCGGGTACACCTCCTCGATCCCCACCACCAGCGCACTGGCCGGCGGCTTGCCCACCGCGGTCAGCTGCGACAGCAGCTCCGGGCGGGTGGAGACACAGGCCCGGCCGTTCACCCGCAGTGTCGTGGTGCGTCCCGGGATCACGAACAGCAGCCCGGCGCGTCCGGTGGCGACGACGTTCCGCAGGGTGTCCAGACGCTTGTTGCCGGTCGCGTCCGGGATCGCCACCGTCCGTTCGTCCAGGACCGCGACGAACCCGGCGGGGCCGCCGCGCGGGGAGACGTCGCAGTTGCCGTCGGCGTCCGAGCTGGCGACCAGGACGAGCGACGAGCACCCGATCAACCGCCTGGTCTGTTCGGTGAGTTCGGTCATCTGCTTGCGCACTGCCGCGGCGTTGGGCAGTGCGTAGACCCGGCGCAACGCCTCCTGGTCGGACACGGCGTCGAGGCGGAGCGAGTCGAAGGCACTGCCCACGAGAGGTGACGTCATGCCCCGACCCTAGCGGGACGCGTCAGCGGCTCCGGCGGGGTGCGGCGGGCCCGTCCCGGACGGACCGCGGTCAGTCGATGCAGAGCACGAGCAGACAGAGACCGGAGGGCGAGGCGGCGGACGCCGAGGGGGTCGCCGTCGGGGCGGACGTCTCGGTGGCGGCCGTGGGAGTTGCCGTGGCCGCGGGCTCGGTCGCCGTCCCCGTCGCGGTGGTACCGGACGTCGTGGCCGCCGACTGGGGCTGGGCGGAGGCCGTTGCCGTGGGCTGGGGCGATGCCACGGAGTCCGGCCGCTGGGAGGCCGGCGTGGCCAGGGGTGTTCCGGCGGCCTGTTCGTGCGGCGCGTTCACCGCGGCCTGCCGCGCGGCGGGGGTGGTGGCCGGGGCCCGGTGACGGCCGGTCGGCGCGGACGCCGTCGGAGCCGGCTCCGTGGCCCGGTCGTCGGCGACGCCCATGGTGGTGGTGTCCGGGGCCGTGGCCGCCTGGGTCCGGTCCGTGGACTGCCGGTCCAGCGAGGCGACGGTCAGGCCGCCGCCGACCAGCGCGACCGCGGTCGCCACCACGGCCCGCCGCTGGTTCCGCTTCCAGCGGGCCCGCTGCCGGCGCCGCGCGGCCCGGCCCGCGGGCGCGGGCACGGCGACGGCGTCCGAGCCGTCGCCAGGATGCCCGTACGGGTCCTCGGGAGCCTCGTCCGCGGGGGCGTCCGGGTCCGGCCGGGCGGGCGTGACCGCCGTGGCGGGGGCCGGCACATGAGGGTGCGGGGCGATGTCCGGGGCGTAGGCGCCGCATCCCGGGCACACCAGGGCACCGTTGAGATGCCGACGGCACGAGGTGCAGTAGTCCATCCGCGGTCTTCCTGACTCGGCTGCGCCGACGGCGTCCTGAGCCGCGGCCTGGTCTCGTTCGCACGTGAGGCCGAACGGCCAGAACGGTAGCGAGCCTTTGGCCAGGCAGTGTGCAGCCTGTGTGGCGCTTCTGCGCAGATGCCGGTCGCGGTGCTCACAGCCGGAGGGTGAACCAGGTGGTCTTCCCCTCGTCGGTGGGCCGCACGCCCCAGCTGTCGGCGAGCGTGCGGACCAGCAGCAGCCCCCGCCCGGACTCCTCGTCCTCGGCGGCCCGCCGCGGCCGGGGCAGCTGCGGACTGCGGTCGCTGATCTCGACGGTGAGGTCGGTGGCGGTGCGGTGCAGATGCAGGTTGATGGGGCCCGAGCCGTGCTGGACGGCGTTGGTCAGGGTCTCGGAGAGCAGCAGCAGCGCGTCGTCCACACCGCTCGCACAGTCCCAGGAGACCAGCGCCTTGTGCAGGAAGGCCCTCCCTTTCGGCACCGACTCGGGGCAGGCCGGCAGGTCGGTGCTCAGGGCCGCCAGCGGCGCGGCCGGGAGCTGCGCCAGCAGCAGGGTCACGTCGTCGTTGTGGCTCTCGGCGTCGGGGAGCAGGCTCGCCAGCACATGGTCGGCCGCGGTCTCCAGGGACGGCGTGTCGGTGAAGAACTTCTCCAGGACCAAGGTGAGTTCGGAGATACGGCCCTCGATGTCGCTGCCCGGCGTCTCGATCAGCCCGTCCGTGTACAGGACGAGGGTCGCCCCGGGCGGGACGGCCGTGGAGGACTGCTCGTAGAGGATGCCGCCCACCCCCAGCGGGGCGTTCACGGGCGACTCCAGCATGCCGACCCCGCCGCCGGTGTCCACGACCAGCGTGGGCAGATGGCCGGCCGAACAGACCGTCACCGTACCGGAGTCGGGGGCGATGATCAGGTAGCAGCAGGTGACGAGCTGGTCGGGGACGTCGAGGTCGGCCACGCAGGAGTCCAGCGCCTGCATCAGCAGGTGCGGCTGCATCCCGGTCTTGGCCAGCGCGTGCGCGGCCGAGCGCAACTGGCCCATCACGGCGGCGGCTTCGAGGCCGCGGCCCATCACGTCACCGATCAGCACGCCCACCCGGTCGGCGCCCAGCGGTATCAGGTCGAACCAGTCGCCGCCCACACCCGCGCCCTGCGTGGCGGGCCGGTAGCGGCTGGCGGTGGCCAGCCCGGGGAGCGCGGGCGGGGTGCCCATCAGGCTGCGCTGGAGGGTGAGCGCGATGTGCCGCTGCTGTTCGTACAGCGCGGTGAGTTCGGCCTCGGCCCGCTTGCGGTCGCTGATGTCCCGGACGATGGCGCAGGCGCCGACGACCCTGCCCCGGGTGTCCCGCGTCGGCCACAGGGTGACGTCCACGTCCAGCAGCGTGCCGGAGCCGGTGACGCGCAGCGTCTCGAAGTGCTCGACCTTCTCGCCCTGGCGCAGCCGGTCCAGCAGCGCGTTGATCTCGCCGCGGAGTTCGGGCGGGGCGAGCATGGACACGTGCCTGCCGATGGCCTCCTCGGCGGTGTAGTGGTAGAGGTCCTGGGCCGCCGCGTTCCAGTAGGTGATGTACCCGTCCAGGGTCTTGGCGAGGATGGCGTCCTGGGAGGACTCGACGAGGGCGGCGAGCTCGTTGATCCGGGCCTCGGCGGCCTTGCGGTCGCTGACGTCGCGGACGGCGGCGGACACCAGCAGCCCGTCCGCGGTCTCCATCGGGCTGAGGCTGATCTCGACCGGGAACTCGGTGCCGTCCTTGCGCAGCCCGTGCAGTTCGAGACCGGCGCCCATCGGACGCACCTGCCGGTTGGCCGAGTAGCCGCCCCGGTGCAGGGTGTGCTGGCTGCGGAACCGGTGCGGCATCAGCAACTCGACCGGATGGCCGAGGAGTTCCTCGCGCCGGTAGCCGAAGAGCGCCTCGGTCTGCGCGTTCACCAGCTTGATGATGCCCGTGCCGTCGACGATGACCATCGCGTCCGGCGCGGCCTCCAGCAGGCCCCGGAACCGCTCCTCGGCGGCCCCGGTGCCCTGACCGGTGCCGGGGCCCTGACCTGGACCGGGGACCGGCGGGCCGCCGCACGGGCAACGCTCCGCGTCCGTCGTGACGACGGCACGCGTCCGTTCACCTCTGAGGGAGCCGGCCATGTCCCCCACCCCTTCCCGCCGACGATTTCTCGTCATCTCAGCGCTTTTGGGGTCGTCTGGCAGCGGAAAGTCGTTTAGTGGCCGTGACCGCCCGATCCTGCCCGTCCGTGGCCGAGCCCGCCCGAACCTGTCCGTTGAGGTGCGTTTGACGGACAGCCGGTGGCCCGGTGCTCCCAGGTGCTGATGCCGTCGTCGACGCGCACCCTCCACGGGCAGAAACCGGTGCGGTCGGCGCCGAGGGCGGAGCGCACCTCCTTGCGAGGTGCCCGGCGGCCGGACCGCGCCCCGGCGGGCGCGCCCCCTCGTCGCTCTCCATGGCGACGAACGCTAGGCTCCCGGCCCGCCGAAGTCCCGGGGCCCAACGGCCCTGATCGCGAGACCGTCCGGCACTGCCGCGGCGGACCGGCCGGCCCGCTGCGGCGAACCCGGGACCCCGGGACCGTCCGAAGGGGCCGTTCGGCCCACGCCGACGGCGGGTCCGGACATGCACAGTGGCGCAGGGCACCACCGGCACACCCCGTGGCAGAGGAACCCGCCCCGCCACACAGGCCCCCTGACCACAAGCGGCCGCCAGTAGCCGCAAGCAGCCGGGAAAAGCCGTTGGAAGCCGATGGAAGCCGATGGGCAAGGAGAGGGAACAGCGGTCATGTGCGAGTACTGCGGCTGCCAGGCGCTGGAGTCCGTCGACCAACTGACCCTGGAGAACGAGGCGGTGGTGAACCTCGTCGGCCGGGTCCGGGACGCCCACCGGATCGGCGAGGTGGCCCGCATGGCGGAACTGGCCCGCGAGATCGCCGCCGTGCTCGCCCCGCACACCGAGGTGGAGGAACAGGGACTGTTCCCCGCCCTGGCCGCCGAGGCCCCCGAGAAGATCGCCGCCCTGGAGGCCGAACACCGCCGATTCGAGGCCGTGTTGGCCGAGGCGTCGGGACCTTTCCTGGCCGACCGCACCTGGCCGCGACGCCTCGTCGACGCCCTCGCCCTGCTCCGGGCGCACATCGTCGAGGAACAGGACCGAGTCTTCCCCGCGGCCCTGGCCCTGCTGGACATCGAGCAGTGGGAGACCGTGGAGAAGGTCCGCACCCGGGTCGGCACGGGCCTGGCCCAGCCCCTGCCGCCACGCTGAGCCGGCCCCACTCTCCCGTCTCCCGCGCCGGGACGCCCCCGGTGTTCTTACCCACCTGAAGGCGCGGGTTCAGTGAGCGAGCCGGAGATCCGCGAGGACCTCGAAGCCGCTCCCGCCGGCCGACCGGCCCTGGCCGTGACCGGCCCGCGACGGACGATGACGGCACCGCCGTACGGAAGACGGGACCGCCGTACGGCCGAAGGGGCTGTCGGACGTACCGCTCCGGCAGCCCCTCGTGGGTGCGGCGGTCACGGCTGGACGGGCATGCTCCAGCAGTTGGAGGTGGCGGCCTTGCCCGCGAGCCGGTCCGTCAGCCAGTTCACGGCGTCGCCCTGGTCGGTGAGCAGCGGGGCGAAGTGGTTCAGGAGCGCGCTGCCGACGTCGGGCAGGACGACGGCCTTGTAGGTCACGTCGCCCCCCTTGTCGCACCAGTCGACGGCGAGCTGCCGGGCCTGGGCGTGCGGAACGAGGTTGTCGCTGACGCCCGTTGCCAGCCGGACCGGCCCGGACGGCTTGAGGGTGCCGATGCGCTGGCCGGCCAGGAACGACGTGAGCTCGGGCGAGCCGGCGATGATGTCGCTGATGGACTCGCCGTCGGTCGTCCACCTGGTGCTCTTCGCGTAGCCGTAGCCGAAGAGCGCGTCCCCGACGCACATCGTCGACAGATCGGCGAGGGCGGCCTTTCCGGCGGCGTTCAGATGCGCCTCGGCGATGGGCTTCAGCGCGGGGTCCGCCTGGAGGAAGCCGTTGAGCGACCAGCCCAGCGCGCCGGCCAGTTCGCTGCCGTCGATGGCCTCGGTGACCGCGGTCAGATCGGCGGGCGGCGCACCCGCGTAGGTGCCGGAGAGGGTGACGTCGGGGGCGTAGGACGCCTGGAGTTCGGCCGCGGCGGCGGTCGCTCCGCCGCCCTGGCTGTAGCCGAACAGCCCTACGGGAGAAGCGCTGGTGACGGAGGCGCCGTCGACCGCTCGGGCGGCCCGGACCGCGTCCAGCACCGCGTGGCCCTCGTCGACGCGGTTGACGTAGGTGTGCAGGCGGTCGGTCGCGCCGAGTCCGACGTAGTCCGTGACGACCACCGCGACGCCCTTGGCGAGGAGGCGGTAGGCCGCCAGGTCCTCGTAACCGACGGACGTGGTCTGGCCGTTGATGGTCAGCGGGTGTTCGAGCCCCAGGGACGCGGCGCACTGGTCGCCCTGGCCCATGGTGCCCGGCGCCAGCGCCACCAGCGGCCGTGGTCCGTCGCCCTGCCACTTGGCGCTCGGCTCGATGTAGGCGCCGGTGACGGCCACCGGCTGGCCGTTGGAGTCCGTGGACTTGTACATCAGGCGCGTCGCCGTCCCGGGCAACGGGCCGTCCAGTCCCGGCAGGCTGAGGGCGAGCGTGAGGGGTTCGGTGCGGATCAGGGTGCCGTTCGCCGAGGGCAGGTCGGTCGGCGGGTTGTAGAACGCGGGGATGGTGACGCCCCGGGAGACCACCTCGTCCGCCGCCGAGGCGGCGGTGTACGAGAGTGCCTGGGCGCCGAGGCAGGCGGCAGCGGTGACTGCTGCTGCCAGCAGCCTTCTGCGTGCGGGCATGGCGAACCTCCTGTGATGCGGCCGGCAGAGAGGTGCACAGCGGAATGCGGCAGGTGAGCAAGGCCGTCCCATGGGCCGGCTCACGCCGCTTGGGGGGTGGGTCGCCAGAACTTTACGCACGAGTAAGTTACTCGTGGTAGCAGTATGGAGGTTACGGTTCGGTAATTTGACAGCTTGTCTAATTGCGTGCCGGATCGTTGCCGCTTCGTCGACGCGCGCGCCCTGACCTGCGGGTTCTCGTTGCTTGTGAAGGTCCGGTGCCGGAGCGCGACCTCGCCCGAGCCGCGGCGGACGGGCGTCAGGACTCCGGGAGGGATCCGTCGAGCCGGTCGGGACGGTGGGCTGATACAACTGCCTCGGCGGCGGTGCACCGGCCCACGCCGTCGGCGTCCGCCGCAGCCCGGCCGGTTCGAGGGACGGACACCGCCCGCGGGACCGGTACCGCCCGAGGGGACGCACCTGCTCCATGCCGTACATCACCGTCGACCACTCCCCGCTGCTCACCCGCTCCTTCGACCGGCGGGCCTTCGCGGCGGAACTCCACCCGATGGTGCTCGACGGCAGTGGCTCGGCCGGCACCTGCAAGACGCTGTTCCGCGAGGCGGCCGCGGTCCACCTCCAGGACGGGCCCGACGGCGGAACCTTCTTCGCGCACGTCGAGGTCGGCCTGCTCCCCGGACGCTCCGACGAGGTCAAGGCCCGGCTGTCCGAGGACGTCCTGGCCCTGCTGGAGAAGCACCTGCGCGCCGCCGTGACGGAAGCGGTCGTCTGCTCCGTGGAGGTGCGCGACCTGTCCGCCTCCTACCGGCTGGGGACGGGATGAGCGGCCACCGCGCACGACCGCAGGCCGCCGGCACCCGACGGGCCGCCGTCTGACCTGCCGCGCGCGGCCACCCGCACGCGTTCCGTCGCCCCGGCGCCGTACAGTGCCGGTGGTCTTCACCTTCCGTCCGTACGACGAGCAGGAGTCACGACGATGACGTACGCGGCCGACCACTCCGACGCCCCGAGGTACGGCTTCGTCGGCCTCGGTGTGATGGGGCAGCCGATGGCGCTCAACCTCGCCCGCGCCGGCACCCCGCTCGTCGTCTGGAACCGCTCGGCCGGGCGGACCGAGGCGCTGCGCGCCGCCGGGGCCGTGGTCGCGGGAAGCGTCGAGGAGGTCTTCGCCCGCGCGCGTGTCGTGATCGTCATGCTCCTCGACGAGACGGTCACGGACACCGTCCTGGGCCGCGGCGGCCCGGCCTTCCGCACGCTCGTCGCCGACCGGACCGTCGTGTCGATGGGCTCGACGGCACCGGAGTACGCGCGCGGGCTCGCCGCCGACATCCGGGCCGCGGGCGGCCGCTTCGTCGAGGCGCCGGTGTCCGGGTCCCGCAAGCCGGCCGAGGCGGGCGAACTCGTCGCGATGCTCGGCGGCGACCCGGAGACGGTCGCGGAGGTACGGCCGCTGCTCGCCCCGATGTGCCGGGAGACCGTCCACTGCGGTCCGGCCGGGTCCGGGGTGCTCATGAAGCTGGCCGTCAACCTGTACCTGACCACGACGGTCGCGGCGCTGGCCGAGTCCGTCCACTTCGCCCAGCGGCAGGGCCTCGACCTGGAGATCTTCGGTTCCGTCATCGACTCCGGCCAGCTGGGCAGCGGCATCACCCGGGTCAAGGTCCCGATGCTCGCCGCCCACGACTTCACCGTGCAGGCCGCCACCGCGGACGCCTACGCCGGCACCCGGCTGATCGCCGACGCGGCCCGCGCGGCCGGCATCGCCACGCCCCTGCTCGACCTCGGCAGCGAGCTCTACGGCGAGAGCGTGCGGCTGGGCAACGACCGCCTCGACATGACCTCGGTGCTCACCGCGATCGAGACCCGCACGGACACCGCACCGGCAGCCGCCACGAGCTCACCGGCAGTTGCCACCGGTTCACCGGCAGCGGCCACCGGCTCGTCGGCAGCCGCCACGAGTTCACGGACAGCCGCCACGAGCTCACCGGCAAAGGCCACCGGTTCACCGGCAAAGGCCACCAGCTCACCGGCAGAGACCTCCGGCCCGCTCGCAGCGGCCTCCGGCTCACCGGCAGAGACCTCCGGCCCGCTCGCAGCGGCCTCCGGCTCACCGGCAGAGGCCACCGACTAGGCTCCGGGCATGCGCATCTCCGTCTCCTCCGACATGGACGAACCCGTCGCCCGCCTCCTCGTCGAGGAGCTGCGCCGCCGGGGCCACGACGTGCGTACCCACGGTGCCCTGGAACCAGGGGCCGACCCGCAGTGGGCGGTCTGCTCGGAAGCGGCCGCCCGTGATGTCGCGACCGGCGCCGCCGACCAGGCGGTGGTGTGCTGCTGGACCGGCACCGGTGCCTCGATCGCCGCCAACAAGGTGCCCGGCGTGCGCGCGGCCCTGTGCACGGACGCCTACACCGCCGACGGCGCTCGCCGCTGGAACGACGCCAACGTGCTCGCCCTCGGTCTGCGCCTGACCTCGCAGCCCGTGCTCAAGGAGATCCTCGACGCCTGGTTCACGGCCGAGCCGAGCCAGGACGCCGAGGATCTCGGGAACGTGGCCCGTGTCGGTCGCCTCGACACGGGCCGGGGGAGCGGCTGAACGACCGCGCGGTCAGTGGGCGCCCAGCCCGCCGCCGCCGAACGAGCCGCTGGAGCCCGGGCTCCAGCGCGGCCGGTCCGTGGACTCGCTCGGCCTGGTCTGCTGGTTTCTGAGATCGTACGGGGTGAGCGGACGACCGCCCTTGGGCGTCACGGGAACCTCTTCGGACACACGGTTCTCGCGTATCTCGTGCACCGCGCCCTCGGGTGGCAGATGCGGCTGATCCTCGGGGCGCGGCCGGAGCGACTCGCGGTACTTGACCCGATTGCCCAGCCAGAAGCCTCCGGCGAGGATCGCCAGTACGGCCACGGCCACCAGGAACAGGGCGATACTCATCAGGCCGCTCGGGGCGGCCATCTGCATCGATTCCGTACTCATAGCAAGGGGATACCCCGCCCAGAACGGTACGAACCGGACGCATTCGGTCGTCGGGCGCACACAGGGTGTGCGCACCGGGCGGTGTCCGGAGTCCGTGCCGGGCGGTCGGGGCCGTGCCGGGCGGTCGGGGTCCCCGTGCCAGGTGGCCGGGATCCGTGCGTGCCGAGGTGTTTGGGGCGGTCCGGCCCGGCTACCCGGACGGCGTGACCCGGCAGACGTCCCAGCAGGAGCTGTACCGCTTCCTGGAGGACCGCTTCGCGTGCGCACAGGCCTGCGCGGAGTGCGCCCGCGTCTGTGCGCTGCGCGCCGGAGCCCTCGGTCACGGCGACGCCGAACGGGAGCGGGCGCGCCGGATGGGCGTCATGTGCGCCGAGGTGTGCGACGCGACCTGCCGGACCCTGGCCGAGGAGCGCGGCCGGAACGAGGCCGGTCTGCGCGTCCAGCTCGAATGGTGCCGGAACGTCTGCCTCGAATGCGCCCGGGTCTTCGACGCCCACCCAGCCGCCGACGCGGCGGCCGCCGCCTGCCGTGCGTGCGCCGCCGCCTGCGCCGACTTCATGGCGGGCCTTTCCTGACCCGGTGACGCCGTTCCGGGATTCTCGTGCGCGGGGACTTCCCCTTCCGTCTATGTCAGGTAACCTGACATAGCTCCCGACGAAGAGAGACCGGAGGTCAGTCATGACCATCGAGTACGCCACCAGGTACCGCTCGCGCTCGTTCATCCCGCCGGACCCCGCAAAGCCCTACTTCATCGAGAAGGGGATGGGGGACCGGGTGCACCTGTTCGGCGACCTCTTCACCATCTACGCCGGCGGCGAGCAGACCGAGAACACCTTCAACTTCTTCACCTGCGACGGACCCAAGGGCGACATCATCCCGGCGCACACGCACGCGGACACCTACGAGGTCTTCTACATCACGCACGGAGCGGTGCGGCTGTTCGTGGAGGACCTGGAGGGCGAGCAGTACGAGAAGCTGCTCACCCCCGGCGACTTCGGCTTCGTGCCGAAGAACTGCCCGCACTCCTACCGCATGGAGCGCCACCACTCCCAGATCGTCGGCGTGGCCGCCGGCCCCGGCGGCGGCAACTTCGAGCGGTTCTTCGAGGCCATGGGCACGCCGACCGACGAAGTCACCATGCCCGCCAGGCCGTTCATACCCGAGCCGAGCAAGTTCGCCACCGTGCCCAGGGAGTTCGACGTGCGCTTCCTGCCCTGGCACGAATGGCGCACCGGGAGCTGACCGCCGTGCCCTACGTGAAAGCGCTCCTGGCGGGCGTGCTGGTGGGAGCGCTGTACACCGTACTGCGCGTGAAGTCCCCGGCACCGCCCCCGGTCGCCCTCTTCGGACTCCTCGGCATGCTGGCCGGCCAGGCACTGCTGGCGGCGCTGTGAGCGCCGCCTCCGCCAGGTCCCTCGCCTTCCTGCGCGCCGCGGCCCTCTCCTTCGCCGCCGGACTGGTCATCGGCGCCGTCTACTGGGCCCTGGACGTCCGCTCGCCCGCCCCGCCCCTGCTCGGGCTCACCGGTCTGGCCGGCATCGTCGCCGGGGAGCGTGCCGCGTCGGCGGTCCGCTCCCGGCTGGACGGTCCCGGCACGATCTGCCGGCGCACGCCCGCAGGCCCCCCTTCCCACGAGGACCCCGCTCATGAACACGCAAGCTGACGGCCCCGGACTCGTCGACGTCCACGCGCACTTCGTCACGGACTCCTACGTCCGCCAGGCCCGCGCGGCCGGTCACGAGCTGCCCGACGGCATGCCCGGCTGGCCGACCTGGTCGGCGCGGGCACACCTGGAACTCATGGACCGCAGCGGTATCGACACCGCCGTGCTGTCCGTGTCCTCACCGGGCGTGTACTTCGGCGACGCCGGTGCCGCCCGCGCCCTGGCCCGCGAGGTCAACGAGGAGGGCGCCCGCGTGGTGCGCGAACACCCGGACCGCTTCGGCCTGTTCGCCTCGCTGCCGCTGCCCGACGTCGAGGGCGGCCTCGCGGAGATCGCCCACGCCTTCGACGAACTCGGCGCGGACGGCGTCGTCCTGGAGACGAACACCCACGGTGTCTACCTCGGTGACGAGCGACTGGAGCCGGTCTTCGCCGAACTCGCGCGCCGCCGGGCGGTGGTCTTCCTGCACCCCACCTCACCGGTGTGCTGGGAGCGGTCCGCGCTCGGCCGCCCCCGCCCCATGGTGGAGTTCGTCTTCGACACCGCCCGGACGGTCGCGGACCTGCTGTGCGCCGGAACGCTGGAACGCCACCCCGGACTCGAGGTCATCGTGCCGCACTGCGGCGGCGCGCTGCCCGTACTGGCCGACCGCCTCAACGGGTTCATGAAGCTGTTCATGGGGGCCGGACCGGACGCACCCGACGCCGTCGCCCAACTGCGGCGGCTCCACTACGACCTGGCCGGCCCCGCCTTCCCCCGGCAGGTCCCCGCCCTGCTCGGCCTGGTCGAACCCGAACGGCTCCTCTACGGCAGCGACTACTGCTGGACCCCGGCCCCCGCGGCCCGGGCCCACGCCGAGTCCCTGCGCACCGAGCCCTCCCCGGTACCCGGCACCACCTGGCCGGCCCTCACCACGGCCAACGCCAGGGCCCTGCTGCCCCGCCTCGCCCGCTGACCCGGATCGGAGACCCCAGTGCTCTCGGCGAACGCGCCCTTCCCCGCCGACGGGACGCCCCCGTACGACCCGGCGACCCTGCCCCTGCCCCCGGCCGCCCACCCCGACCCCGGAGTACGGCTGCTGCGCGCCGCGGTCTACGACGTGCCCGAGGGCAGCAGACCGCTGGAGCTGGACCTGTGGCTGCCGGCCGAGGCCGCCGGGCCCGTGCCGCTCGTCGTCTTCGTGCACGGCGGCGCCTGGCGCACGGGCCTGCGCGACGACCTCGGGCCCCGCTTCCAGGGCTGGGCCCCCGGCCCCTTCGCCCGCCTGGCGCGCGCGGGGTTGGCCGTCGCCTCGCCCGACTACCGGCTCACCGGCGAGGTCACCCACCCCGGCCAGCTCCACGACCTGCGCACCGCGCTGACCTGGCTGCACACCCGGGCCGCCGACCTCGGCGTGGACACGGCCCGCACCGTCCTGTGGGGCGAGTCGGCCGGCGGACACCTCGCCGCCCTCGCCGCCCTGACGCCCGGTGACCGGCCCGAGGGGCTCGTGGTGCGGGGCTGCGCCACCTGGTACGCCCCGACCGACCTGGCCGGCCTGGCCGAGGACCAGCCGCCGGGCGCCTTCGACCCGGCCGACCCCGGGACCCCGGAGGCGCTGCTGATCGGGGGCGCCCTCACCGACGTACCGGAACGGGCCCGGGAGGCGAGTCCGGTCCGGCACGTCACGGCGGGCGCGCCGGACTTCCTCGTCCTGCACGGCACCGAGGACCGCCTGGTGCCCTACGCGCAGAGCGAGCGGCTCGTCACCGCGCTGCGCGACGCGGGGGCCCGCGCGGACCACCGGCCGGTGCCCGGGGCCGACCACCTGTGGCTGGGGATCGGGGAGGACGAGGTGGAGCGGTGCTTCACCGCGACCCTCGACTTCGCCGCGCGCTGCGTCGGAAGGGGATAATCCGACTCGTCGCCGACCATTCGAGGAGCCATGAGTCATCGGTCCGCCAACGTCCCGCAGCTGTTCTCCGAAGCCAGGCGCTGGTTCGAGGACGCGCTCTTCGCGAGCATGGAGGCGGCGGGGGAGCAGCCGGTGACCACCGCCCAGGCCTCGGTCTTCGCGATGCTGGACGTGGAGGGCACCACCGTCTCCGAGCTGGCGCGCAGGATCGGCGTCACCCGCCAGACGGCCCACCAGGCGGTGCACAGCCTGATCGGCATGGGGCTGCTGAGGCAGGTCCCCGACCCCGAGTCCGCGCGCCGGGTGCTGATCCGCACGACGGACGACGGGCAGCGCGTCCACGAGCGGGCGCAGGCCACGATAGGGCTCATCGAGTCGGTCCTCGCCGAGCGGATCGGCCGGCCGGCCGTCGACGCGCTGCGCCACGCCCTGACCGCCGACTGGGGCGAGCCGCCGTTCGTCGCCGCCCCCTGAGGCGACGGGTCCGGCACCGCCCCCGTCACCGATGCCTGGCATCGTGAACGCGGGTTTCCGCCGGGCCTTCCGGGTGCCTAGCGTGACAGGAGTTCCGCACCGGCAACCCGAAAGAGGAGCGCCCCCATGAGCCAGCCGCCGCGCCGGATCGTCACCGGTCACGACGAGACGGGTACCTCCGTGTTCCTCTCCGACGGCCCGCCGCCCGTCATCCGGACCGCTCCCGACGGCGCCGCCTTCTACGAGATGTGGAACACCGACTCCGTGCCGGCCCCCCTCGCCCCCGCCGCGGCCGCCGAGCCCACCGAGCGCGACCTGACGGTGCCGCCGGCCCCCGGCGGCACCAAGATCCGCGTCAACGAGTTCCCGCCCGGCTGCGTCTCCCCGATGCACCGGACCCGGACCGTGGACTACGGCATCGTCCTGGACGGCGAGGTCGTCCTCGTCCTCGACGACTCCGAGCGGGTGCTGCGCGCCGGGGACGTGGTGATCCAGCGCGGCACCGACCACCGCTGGGAGAACCGCACGGACACCGCCGCCCGGATGGTGTTCGTCCTGGTCGACGGCTTCTTCGACGAGTCGCTGCTGAAGCTGCTCGGCGCCGGGGTGACCGACTCCCTCCTCGGCAGCCCGCTGGCCGCCGACGAGTCCTGAGGGAGGCCGTCCGTGACATCCCGGACCACGTCCACGACCGGGCGGCTCGCGGGAAAGGTGGCCCTGATCTCGGGCACGGCCCGCGGCCAGGGGCGGGCCGCCGCGGTGCGGTTCGCCGCCGAGGGAGCGGTCGTCGTCGGCGGCGACCTGCTGCACGAGGGCGCGCTGGAGACCCAGCGGATCGTCACCGGGGCGGGCGGCACCGCCCTCACCCCCGGCCCGCTGGACGTCACCGACGAGGACTCCGTCCGGGCCTGGGTGGCGGCGGCCGTGAGCGCCTACGGCCGGGTCGACGTCCTCTACGCCAACGCCGGCGCCGTCCGCTTCGGGGCCGTCGACACCCAGCCGTACGCGGACTTCGCCTTCACCCTGCGCGCCGAGCTGGACTCCGTGTGGCTCGCCGCGCACGTCGCCTGGCCGCATCTGGTCCGCAGCCGGGGCTGTGTGCTCACCGTCGGCTCGACCGCCGGACTGACCGGCTCGCTCACCAACCGGCGCACCGCCCACTCGGCGTCCAAGGGTGCCGTCATCGCCCTGACCCGGCAGCTCGCCGCCGAGGGTGCGCCGCACGGCGTCCGCGCCAACTGCGTCAGCCCCGGAATGATCGACACCGAGGGCTCCCGCGGCGACCTGCTCGCCGACGACCACCCGATGCGGACCATCGGCCGCCACATCCCGCTCGGCCGGGTCGGCCGCCCCGACGAGGTCGTCAACGCGGCGGTCTTCCTCGCCTCCGACGAGGCGTCCTACGTCACCGGAGCCAACCTGGTCGTCGACGGCGGCTGGTCGACCGTACTCCCCGGCTGAACCGTTCGCCGGGAGACCCGTCAGGACGGACCCGGGCACGCGCCGCCATTCCCAATTTCTGGAACACGTTCTACGGTGTGCGCCGTCAGGACCGCCCTTGGGGAGCCTGGAGGCGCCGTGCACCTCGACCACACGCCCGAGCAGCAGCGGCTGCGCACCGAGCTGCGCGCCTACTTCGCCGGCCTGGTGCCGGACAACGCCTACGCCCGCTACGCCGACCCGGCCGCGCAGAAACGCTTCTACCGGGAGACGGTCCGGCGGCTGGGCACCGACGGCTGGCTCGGGGTGGGCTGGCCGAAGGAGTACGGCGGGCGCGGCCTGACCGCGATGGAACAGTTCATCTTCTTCGACGAGGCCGCCCAGGCGGGCGTCCCGCTGCCGCTCATGGCGCTGAACACGGTCGGCCCGACGATCATGCGGTTCGGCACCGAGGAACAGAAGGCGTACTTCCTGCCGCGCGTCCTGTCCGGCGAGATCGACTTCGCCATCGGCTACAGCGAGCCCGACGCCGGCACCGACCTCGCCGCCCTGCGGACCAGGGCCGTCCGGGACGGCGAGGAGTACGTCGTCGACGGACAGAAGATCTGGACGACCAACGGCGACACCGCCGACTGGGTCTGGCTCGCCGTCCGCACCGACCCCGAGGCCCCGCCGCACAAGGGCATCACCATGCTCCTGGTGCCGACCACCGACCCCGGCTACTCCTGCATGGTGATCAACACCCTCGCCTCCCACGACACCACCGCCAGCTACTACGAGAACATCCGCGTCCCCGTCTCCCGCCGGGTCGGCGAGGAGAACCAGGGCTGGCGGCTGATCACCAACCAGCTCAACCACGAGCGGGTCACCCTCGCCGCCCACGGCACCATGGCGATCCGCGCCCTGCACGACGTCCAGCGCTGGGCCATGGAGACCAAGCTCGCCGACGGCCGCCGGGTGATCGACCTCGCCTGGGTCCGCCGCGACCTCGCCCGCACCCACACCCGGCTCGACGCCATGAAGCTCCTCAACTGGCAGATGGTGAGCGCCGTCCAGGACGGCACCCTCACCCCGCAGGACGCCTCCGCCGTCAAGGTCTACGGCTCCGAGGCCCGCCGCGACGCCTACGCCTGGCTGATGGAGGTCGTCGGCGCGGCCGGCCCGCTCAAGGAGGGATCGGCCGGTGCCGTCCTCCACGGCGACCTGGAGCGCGGCTACCGCTCGGCGGTCATCTTCACCTTCGGCGGCGGCAACAACGAGATCCAGCGCGAGATCATCTCCTGGATCGGACTGGGGATGCCGCGGGTCCGGCGTTAGCCTGCCCCCATGGGCGCCGACCCCGGACTGTTCACCCCGGCCTCCGTCACCTGGCAGGTGCACGGAGACCCGATGATGTGGGTCGCCGGCATCCGCGCGCTCTACCTCCAGGCCCTGCACCCGCGCGTCGTGCGCGGTGTCATGGAGAACTCCGACTTCCGGCGCGACGCCTGGGGCCGGCTGTTGCGCACCGCGAGCTTCGTCGGCACGACCACCTACGGCACCACCGAGGCCGCCGAGCGGACCGGGGCCCGCATCCGGAGGATCCACGGGAAGCTGGGCGCCACCGACCCCGAGACCGGCGAGCGCTACGCCGTCGACGAACCCGAACTCCTGCTGTGGGTGCACTGCGCCGAGATCGACTCCTACCTGCACGTCGTGCGCCGCTCCGGCTTCCCCCTCACCGACGCCCACGCCGACCGCTACCTCGCCGAACACCGCGTCAGCGCCCGCCTGGTGGGCCTCGACCCGGACACCGTGCCCGGCGACCGGGAGGAGATGGCCGCCTACTTCGAGAAGGTCCGCCCCCTGCTCGCCGCCGGAGCCGACGCGCACGCGGTGGACGACTTCCTGCTCCGTCCGCCGACGCACCCGCTCCTGGTACCGGCGCGCGAGGTGCTGTGGCGGCGCGTGGCCGCACTGGCGTACGCCTCGCTGCCGCCGTACGCCCACGAGCTCTACGGCAGACCGGCCCCCGAACCCGCCGTCGTCACCCGCCGGCTGCGTGCCACCGGCACCCTGCTGCGCCGCGTTCCCGCACGTCTGCGCTGGCAGCTCCCGCCCAAACACATCCTGCGGGCCATGGCGAGGCTCGGTCCGGACGCGCGCCCGGCACCGTACAAACTCGGGCATTAGGCCGCCATACTGGACGAGTAGGGGGTGTCCCGGACACGGCCATCGCGGCGCGGTCGCACCGTTGTGGCGGCCCGGGGCGGGCGGGGCCGGGGACGACGGGGGGCGACGGCGCGCGATGGCTGACAGCAGGCTGGTCCAGGGCCGGTACCGGCTGCTCGACCTGATCGGGCGGGGCGGCATGGGCGAGGTGTGGCGCGCCCACGACGAGTCCCTGGGCCGCCAGGTCGCGGTGAAGTGCCTCAAGCCGCTCGGCCCGCAGCACGACCAGGCCTTCACCCGGGTGCTGCGCGAGCGCTTCCGCCGCGAGGCGAGAGTGGCCGCCGCGCTCTCCCACCGCGGGGTGACCGTCATCCACGACTTCGGCGAGTACGACGGTGTCCTCTACCTGGTGATGGAACTGCTCGACGGCCGCGACCTCAGCCGGCTCCTGGAGCACGGCGGACACCGGCCGCTGCCCGTCGGTGACGTCGTCGACATCGCCGAGCAGGTCGCCGCCGCCCTCGCCTACACCCACCGGCAGGGCATCGTGCACCGGGACCTCAAACCCGCCAACATCGTGCGGCTGACCGACGGCACGGTGAAGCTCTGCGACTTCGGCATCGCCCGCCTCGGCCACGACATCGGCTTCACCTCCCGGCTGACCGGCACCGGGATCGCCATGGGCACCCCGCACTACATGTCCCCGGAACAGATCGGCGGCGCCGAGGTCGACCAGCGCAGCGACCTGTACTCACTGGGCTGCGTGCTGTACGAGATCGCCACCGGGGCACCGCCGTTCGACCTGGACGACGCCTGGGCGATCCTCGTCGGCCACCGCGACACCCCGCCCGCCCCGCTCCGCGACCGCCGACCCGAACTGCCCGGCTGGTTCGAGCGGATCGTCCTCGACCTGCTGGCCAAACGCCCCGGACAACGGCCCTACGACGCTCAGGAGCTGGGCCGCCGGATCAGCTCCGGGCGGGCGACGTCCACGTACGTCCCCACCGTGGTGGCCGCCCGACCGGGGCTCGGGACCCCGGAGCAGGCCGGCCGGCGGGACCGGCTGCCGGCCTGGACCCGGTCCATGACCACCGGCCCCAAGGCGACCGGCGCCGCCCTGCGCACCACCCCGCCCGACCCGGGCGCCGGACTCACCGCAGAGTGGACCGCGCGCGCCGCCACCGGCGTCGCGGAGCCCCCGCCCACCGTCCCCAGCCCCACCCCGGAGGCCGTCGCCGCCCTCGCCGGCCGCCACAACGCGGGGCTCAGCCTGGGGCGGCTCGGCCGCTGGGCCGAGGCGGGCGACGTGCACCGCGCCGTCGCCGCCGAACGCGCCCGCCTGCTCGGCGCCGACCACCCCGACACCCTCGCCAGCCACTACGAGATCGCGTTCACCCTCAGCCGCACCGGCCGCGCCGCCGACGCCCTGCGCGCGTACACCGAGGTCACCCGCGTCCGCGAGCGGGTGCTCGGCACCGAGCACCCCGACACCCTCGCCGCCCGCCAGGAAACGGCCTACGTCCTGGGCCAGTTGGGCCGCCACCTCGACGCCCACCGGACCTACACGGCCGTACTCGCCGTCCGGCAGCGGCTGAGGGGCCCCGACCACCCCGACACCCTGCGCTGCCGCCACAACCTCGCCTTCAACCTGGGCAGACTCGGCCGCCTGGAGGACGCGTACCGGATGGCCCACGACGTGGCCGCCGACCGGGCCCGCGTGCTCGGCCCGCAGCATCCCGACACCCTGGTCACCCGCTTCGAGGTCGCCTACGCGCTCGGTCGGCTGGGCCGCTGGCCGGAGGCGCTCCAGGCCTACCGCGAGGTCGCCGAGGCCCGTGCCCGCGCCCTCGGCCCCGACCACCCCGACACCCTCGCCGCCCGCTACGAGGCCGGCATCAGCCTCGGCCGCCTCGGCCGCAGCACCGACGCGCTCGCCGTCTACCGCGCCCTGATCGACGACCGCACCCGCGTCCAGGGCCCCGCCCACCCCGAGACCCTGCGCGCCCGCCACGGCCTCGGCGTCAACCTGGGCCGCCTGGGCCGCTGGGAGGAGGCGCTCGCGGAGGCCCGGGACGTGTGCGCCGTCCGTGAGCGGGTGCTCGGCGCCGACCACCCCGACACCCTGGCCAGCCGGCGCGAGGTCGCCGTCGGCCTCGGCTGGCTGGGCCGCTGGGCGGACGCGCTGACCGAGTACCGGCGCGTGGCGGCCGCCCGCGAACACGTCCTGGGTCCGGACCACCCGGACACCCTGGCCGGCAGGAACGACGAGGCACACTGCCTGGAGCAGCTGGGCCGCGGCCCGGAGGCGGTGGAGCTGTACCGCAGAGTCGCGGCCCGACGCCGGCAGCACCTGTCCGGCGGACGGTAACGAGACGCGCGCCAGAGGCGCGCGGGGTACCGCGCGACCAGCCACACCCGGCCCGCACCCGCAAACGGCGCTCCCCGGCACGCCTCTGTCCCGCATAGATCATCATGTGTTACGAAGAGTCATGCCCCCTGCCACCGAAGCCCCCCGGACCTACGACGCGATCATCGTCGGCGGCGGCCACAACGGCCTGGTCGCAGCGGCCTACCTCGCCCGCGCCGGCCGCACCGTACTCGTGCTGGAGCGCCTCGGCCGCACCGGCGGTGCCGCCGTCTCGACCCGCCCCTTCACCGGCGTCGACGCACGGCTGTCGCGCTACTCCTACCTCGTCAGCCTGCTGCCGAGGAAGATCGTCCGCGACCTCGGCCTGAACTTCCGCGTCCGCGGCCGGACCGTCTCGTCGTACACCCCCGTCGAGCGCGCCGGCCGGCCCACCGGACTGCTGGTCGGCGGCGGCGAGCGGCGCATCCGCGAGGCCTTCGAGCGGCTGACCGGCGGCAAGACGGAGTACCGGGCCTGGCAGCGGTTCTACGGCATGACCGGCCGGGTCGCCGAACGGGTCTTTCCCACGCTCACCGAGCCGCTGCCCTCGCGCGCCGACCTGCGCGCCCGGATCGACGACGAGGAGGCCTGGCGGGCGCTGTTCGAGGAGCCGATCGGCGTCACGATCGAGGAGAACTTCGCCGACGACCTGGTGCGCGGAGTCGTCCTCACGGACGCGCTGATCGGCACCTTCGCCGACGCCCACGACACCTCGCTGCGCCAGAACCGCTGCTTCCTCTACCACGTCATCGGCGGCGGCACCGGTGCCTGGGACGTACCGGTCGGCGGCATGGGAGCCCTCACCGACGCGCTGGCCGCCGCCGCGCGCGCGGCGGGCGCGGTGATCGCCACCGGGCACGAGGCGGTACGGATCGACACGGACGGCCGCGGCGCCGAGGTCGCCTACCGCACCGCCGACGGCGAGGGCATCGCCGCCGCCCGGCACGTCCTGGTCAACGCCTCCCCGAGGGAACTCGCCGCCCTCACCGGCGACCCGGCCCCGGAGCCCGCCGAGGGCGCCCAGCTCAAGGTCAACATGCTGCTCAAGCGGCTGCCCAGGCTGCGCGACACCGCCGTCGACCCGCGGGAGGCGTTCTCCGGCACCTTCCACATCGCCGAGGGCTACGAGCAGCTGGCCGCCGCCCACGCCCAGGCCGCCGCGGGCGCGCTGCCCGACGCCCCGCCCTCGGAGATCTACTGCCACTCCCTGACCGACCCCACCATCCTCGGCCGTGACCTGGCCGCACGCGGCTACCAGACCCTCACCCTCTTCGGTCTGCACACCCCCGCCCGGCTCTTCGCCGACGACAACGACGGCGTACGCGGCGAACTGCTGAAGTCCACGCTCGCCCAGCTCGACACCCACCTCGCCGAGCCGCTGGCCGACTGCCTCGCCCTCGACGCGGACGGCCGCCCCTGCATCGAGGCCAAGACCCCGCTGGACCTCGAACGCGACCTGCGCCTGCCCGGCGGCAACATCTTCCACCGCGACCTGTCCTGGCCCTACGCCCAGGACTCCACCGGCCGCTGGGGCGTCGAGACCCGCCACCCCAACGTGCTGCTCTGCGGAGCGGGCGCGGTCCGCGGCGGAGGCGTGAGCGGGGTCCCGGGGCACAACGCGGCGATGGCGGTGCTGGCGGGGGAGTGACGACGCCAGAAATCTGACGGAGCATCAGAAAAGCTCTTCCGTCGGTCGCGTGACTGCGGCATCCTGCGCCCATGCAGACGGAGCTGAGCAAGACCCTGGGAGTCGAGCACGCCGTCTTCGGCTTCACGCCGTTTCCCGCCGTCGCCGCGGCCATCAGCCGGGCCGGCGGCTTCGGAGTGCTCGGCGCGGTCCGCTACACCGCCCCCGACGACCTCAAACGCGACCTCGACTGGATCGAGGCGCACGTGGACGGGAAACCGTACGGGCTCGACGTCGTCATGCCGGCCAAGAAGGTGGAGGGCGTCACCGAGGCCGACGTCGAGGGGATGATCCCGGAGCCGCACCGGCAGTTCGTCAGGGACACCCTCGCCAAGTACGGCGTGCCCGAACTCGCCGCGGGCGAGGCCTCCGGGTGGCGCATCACCGGATGGATGGAGCAGGTCGCCCGCACCCAGCTCGACGTCGCCTTCGACTACCCGATCCGGCTGCTCGCCAACGCCCTCGGCTCCCCGCCCGCCGACGTCATCGCCCGCGCCCACGACCGGGACGTCCTGGTCGCCGCGCTCGCGGGCAGCGCCCGGCACGCCGTCAAGCACCGGGACGCGGGCATCGACATCGTCGTGGCACAGGGCTACGAGGCCGGCGGCCACACCGGCGAGATCGCCACCATGGTGCTCACCCCCGAGGTCGTCGAGGCCGTCGCCCCGCTGCCCGTGCTGGCCGCCGGCGGCATCGGCAGCGGGCAGCAGGCCGCCGCCGCGCTCGCCCTCGGCGCCCAGGGCGTGTGGCTCGGCTCCCTGTGGCTGACCGCCACCGAGGCCGACCTCTCCTCGCCCGCCGTCACCCGCAAACTGCTCGCCGCGGGCTCCGGCGACACCGTCCGCTCCCGCGCCCTGACCGGGAAGCCCGCCCGCCAGCTGCGCACCGAGTGGACCGACGCCTGGGACGCCTCCGACGGACCCGGCACCCTCCCCATGCCCCTTCAGGGCCTGCTCGTCGCCGAGGCCCTCACCCGCATCCAGAAGTACGAGGTCGAGCCGCTGCTCGGCACCCCCGTCGGCCAGATCGTCGGCCGGATGACCGCCGAACGCAGCGTCCAGGACCTCTTCGACGACCTCACCCGCGGCTTCGAGAAGGCCGTCGACCGCATCAACCGCATCGCCGGAAGGAGCGGCACATGACCAGCACGCCCCCCGCCGGATTCTGGGCCCAGGCCACCCACGACCCCGACCGCGAGGTGCTCGTCGCACCCGACGGCGAGGAGTGGTCCGCCGGCCGCCTGCACGCCGCCGCGAACCGGCTCGTCCACGGACTGCGCGCCGCCGGCCTGCGCCGCGGCGACGCCTTCGCCGTCGTCCTGCCCAACGGCGTCGAGTTCTTCACCGCCCACCTGGCCGCCACCCAGGCCGGCTTCTACCTGGTCCCCGTCAACCACCACTTCGTCGGCCCGGAGATCGCCTGGATCGTCGCCGACTCCGGCGCCAAGGTGCTCCTCGCCCACGAACGCTTCGCCGGCCCCGCCCGCCGGGCCGCCGACGAGGCCGGCCTCCCCGCCACCCACCGGTACGCCGTCGGCACGGTCGAGGGCTTCCGGCCGTACGCCGAACTCCTCGACGGGCAGCCCGACTCGGCGCCCGCCGACCGCGAACTCGGCTGGGTCATGAACTACACCTCGGGTACGACGGGACGCCCGCGCGGCATCCGCCGCCCGCTGCTCGGCAAACTCCCCGAGGAGGCCTACCTCGGCGGCTTCCTCGGCATCTTCGGCATCCGCCCGTTCGGCGACGACGTGCACCTCGTCTGCTCGCCGCTGTACCACACCGCCGTACTCCAGTTCGCGAGCGCGTCGCTGCACATAGGCCACCGCCTGGTCCTCATGGACAAGTGGACCCCCGAGGAGATGCTGCGCCTGATCGACGCGCACGGGTGCACGCACACCCACATGGTCCCGACCCAGTTCCACCGCCTGCTCGCCCTCCCCGAGGACGTGCGCGCACGCTACGACGTCTCCTCCATGCGGCACGCCATCCACGGCGCCGCCCCCTGCCCGGACCACGTCAAGCGGGCGATGCTCGACTGGTGGGGGCCCAGCGTGGAGGAGTACTACGCGGCCAGCGAGGGCGGCGGCGCCTTCGCCACCGCCGAGGACTGGCTGAAGAAGCCCGGTACGGTCGGCAAGGCCTGGCCGATCAGCGAACTCGCGGTCTTCGACGACGACGGCAACCGGCTGCCCGCCGGCGAACTCGGCACCGTCTACATGAAGATGAACACCGGCGGCTTCTCGTACCACAAGGACGAGGCCAAGACGGCGAAGAACCGCATCGGCGACTTCTTCACCGTCGGCGACCTCGGCTACCTCGACGAGGACGGCTACCTCTTCCTCCGCGACCGCAAGATCGACATGATCATCTCGGGCGGGGTCAACATCTACCCCGCCGAGATCGAGTCGGTGCTCCTCTCCCACCCCGCCGTCGCCGACGCGGCCGCCTTCGGCATCCCGCACGACGACTGGGGCGAGGAGGTCAAGGCCGTCGTCGAGCCGGCCCCCGGACACGCAACCGGCCCCGATCTCGCAGCCGCCCTGCTCGCCCACTGCGGTGAGCGGCTCGCCGGCTACAAACGGCCCAAGAGCGTCGACTTCATCACCGAGATGCCCCGCGACCCCAACGGCAAGCTGTACAAGCGACGGCTGCGGGACCCCTACTGGGAGGGGCGCACCCGGCAGGTGTGACTCACGCGGGCGGCTCGGGACGGGTCGCCAGGAACCCGGCCAGGCCGGTGGCATCGGTGCCGGCCTTGCGGTACACGCGGGACAGCAACTGCCGCACGCCCTGTTCCCTGAGCCCCAGTTCCTTGGCGACCACCGCCACCGGGTGGCCCCGGGCGGTCAGTTCGGCGGCCCGTGACTCCTGCCCGGTCAGCGTGTCCTCCTGCGCGTAGCGCAGCGGCAGCGGACGCAGCCCCGCCGCGGACAGTTCCTCCCTGGCCCGCGCGACGAGCGCCTCGGCCCCGCAGTGGACGGCTCCTTCGAGTCCCTGGTAGAGCCGGTCGGCCGCCTCCTGGAGGCGGCCGTTGCGGGACAGCGCGGCACCGTGGCCGACCTGTGCGCGGGCGAGTTCGTAGGCGGCGGGCGACTGCTCCAGCTGCCCGACGGCCTCGGCGTACAGCTCGACGGCCGCCGGCCCGCAGGTCACCTCGGCGAGGGCGTGCAGGGCCTGTCCGACGGCGGAGGCCGCGCCGAACTCCCGGGCGCGCCGCACCGCGTCCCGGGCGTGACCGACCGCCTCCTGCGGGGCGGTGGGCGCGAGCGCGGCCGCGAGCCGCGACTGCCAGGGGCACCAGGCGGGGTTGCGCCAGGCCCGCGCGTCCAGCCACTCCCCGACCGCGGCCAGCAGCCGGGCCGCCTCGGCGTGCCGGCCCTCCGCCAGGAGGAGTTCCGCGCGGACGACGCGCGGGTCGGGGTAGATCACGGCGTTCGGAGTCGTCTCGCCGAAGCCGTACGCGTCGGCGATCGAACGCGCCTCGGCGACGCGCCCGCGGGCGAGCTGGATCTGGATCATGATGCCGATGGCGAACCACTGGGCGGGCACCGCCCCTTCCACCTTGGCGGCGATGCCCAGCCCCTGCCGGACGAGCTCCTCGGCGTCGGCGAGGCAGCCGCGGCGGTAGCGGATGTAGCCGGCCAGGGTCCGGCCGAGGGCCAGGTGGGAGCCGCACCACCCCTTGGCCAGGCACGAGGCGATGCCCTCGGCGAACAGCTCCTCGGCCTGGCGCGGCTGGTCGCCGTACATGAGGACCAGCGCGACCGAGGCGGGCACCTCGAAGCCCCGGTTCTCGGCGGTCCACCCCATCCCGCCCTCCAGCGCCTTCCCGGCGTAGGCGAGGGCGGTCTGCCGCGGTTCGCCGCGCATGACGGCGTCCCAGGCCCGCAGCCCGAAGATGTAGCGCTCCTCCAGGCTGTGCCCGGGCAGCTGGGCGGCCAGCCGCGCCAGGGTCCGGGAGCGCGCGGGGGAGTCGCGGTCGTCGGCGCGGAACATGCCCCAGACGAACCGGTCGGCCTGCATACGGAGTTTGACCCGCGGGTTCGTGGCCCGCCGCGCCTCCTCGGTGGCCACCCGCACCGCCTCGGCCAGCTGGTCGGTGTGGGCGAGGGCCTGCGTCAGCCGGAAGACGATGGACGCGCGCAGGTCCGGCTCGACATCGGGTTCCGCCAGCGCCCGGCGCAGGTGCCGGACCGTGGCGGTGGGCTCGATCAGGAACGTGGAGCAGGCCAGCTCGTGCAGGATCGCGGCACGTTCCTCGGGGCGCGGCGGTTCCTGGAGCGCGCGGGTCAGCAGCCGCTGCGCCGCCTCGGTGGCGCCCGCGCGGAGGTAGGCGCGGGCGGCCTCGCGCAGGCATTCCACCGTCTCGCTGTCGCCGTCGCAGGGGACTTCGAGCAGATGCCGGGCGGCGGCGACGGGACCGTGACCGGCGGCGAGGACCGCATGGGCCGCCGCGTCGTGCATACCGGCCCGGAAGTCGGTGCCGATGGACGCGTAGATCGTCGTGGCGATCAGCGGATGGACGAACTCGAGTTCCCCCTCCCGACTGTGACTGTCCGTCAGGATGCGGGCCGCGCGCAGCTTCCCGATCGCCTCCTCGGCGGCCTTCTCGCCGAGCACCGCGACGGTCGCGGCGAGCTGCGCGGAGAAGGGTGAGCCCAGTACGGCGGCCGTGTGCGCGAAGCGGACGGTCGGGGTCCCGAGTCTTTTGAGCCGTTCGATCAGACCCGGGCCCTTGATCTCCGCCGCCAGTTCACGCATCGCCGGCACGTCGTCCCCGGTGCCGCGCAGGTCCCGCTCCGCGAGTCCGATGGCCAGCTCCACCGCCTCGAAGGGGCTCCCGCAGGTCGCCGACCAGCACTCCCCGCAGAACCCGTCCTCGGCGGCCGCGCCGATCTCGCTCCTGACGATCCGCGCCACCCCGTCGGGACTGAGCAGGGCCAGGTCGTGGGGGCGGCTCCCGTGATCGGCGACGAGCGTGCGCAGCCCGCCCGCTTCCGGCGGCAGGCCGTCGGAGCGGTAGGCGACCACGATCAGCAGCGGCAGGTCCTCGACCCGTGAGGCGAAGGAGACCAGCCAGCTCAGGGACTCGGGGTCCGCCCAGTGCACGTCGTCCACGAGCAGGACCACGGGCGCCTGCTGGACGGTGAGACGCGTCATGACCCAGTCGAGGCCGTCGCGGACCCCGGTCGGGTCCGGGGCGGGGGCGGAGCCGCCCGCCTCCAGACCGAGCACGGCGGCGACGGTGTCGTACCAGCTCCCGAGGAAGGCGCGGAGTTCCTCCTCGCCCATGCGGGCCAGCGAGGGCTGCATCAACTGGCGCACGACACCGAACGCCGACCGCTGCTGGGACTCGCCGCCCCGCCCCGACAGCACGGTGAAGCCGTGCGCGACGGCCCGGGCGCGGGCTTCCGTCATGAGCGCCGTCTTGCCCAGCCCGGCCTGCCCGGTCAGCGCGAGCAGCCCCCGGCGCCTGGCCCGCGGCACACCGTCGGTGGTGCGCCGCAGCTCCTGGAAGGCGGCGTCGAGGGCCTCCAGTTCCCGGCGGCGTTCGATCAACGTCGGCCGGTCCGTGAGCGATCGCCGAGGCTCCGTCGCCATGTGCCGTACCGCTTTCTGTCGTTCGGCCCGGGGCAGCCGAGCGTACGCCCCGAAGAGGCGACAGAGGGCGGTTTGGGCACCATAGGGTGAATCGTGAACTGTGGGCGGGACAATGTCCGCTCATCGGGTAAGAGGTTCGAATGGCCCCGTGCGCCGACGCGCGGCTGTCCGGCCGCCGCTACGGCACGGCGGGCACCCGGGTCGCGTCCGCGTACCGCGGCACGGTGCGGGACCAGTGGTAACACCCCTGGATCCAGCCGGTCATGCCCTCCACGTAACCGGCCGCGGCGGGGCTCAGCTCCGGCCCGACCTCGGCGCGCAGGCGCTCGAACTCCGCGATCGTGTCGTTGATCTGCCGGACGGCCAGGAGGACGGCGTCCTGGAGCGAGCAGTTGTGCTCGTGCCGACGGGCCAGGGCCAGGTTGATCATTCCGCCCGTGCGCTCTTCCTTGACCGCGGAGAACAGGTCGGGTATCCACACCGCTGCGTCGGCCGACAGCCTGCCGAGCCGCTCCACGGCCGGGTGATGGAGTTCGCCGGGGGAGAGTTCGTGGGGCTGGGCGGCCTCGCACAGCGGGTGGAACGGCTCGACGCCCGCGGTCAGCGAGCGGATCGAGGCGCAGTCCCCGGGCCGCACGAGGCGGGGCTGGGCCTGGGCCACCGCCTCGTACAGCAGGCCGTGCACGTATTCGCGGCTCTTCCAGGCCCAGCGTGCGGCCTGCGCGGGCGTGCACCGTTCCCGGACCTGCCGGTGGAGGTCGGCGAGGGCGGCCCCGAGCGGGGTGCGGGGCGGCCGTCCGTCCCGCAGGATCTCCACGCTCTCGTGCAGCATGGGCAGCAGCCGGCCCGGTGAACACCGGCCGACCTCCTCCGCCAGGTCGTCGAAGACGAACTGGTAGGCGATCTGGGCGGCCACGATCTCCAGCAGGCCCGCGTCGACGGCGGGGCTGGTGAGGGAGGCGAGCTCGGCGGGGCGGGTGCGGGCGATCATCGTCGCCGTGTCCGGCTCGTCCATCAGCCCCCGGGCGGCCAGCCACGCGTCCACGGCGGCCGTCGCCGCGGCTTCGTGGGGGTTGCGCCGGACGGGGAAGGGCGCGCGGAGGTGGGCGTCGATCAGGTCCCTGAGGCTGGAGCCGGACGCCCCGTCCGGTGCGCCGACGGCCCTCTCGTCATGCGCTGTCGACAACGTCATCACCTGTCGATCGGGAGTCGGCGGAGCGGGGGCGGACTTCGCAGGTCATGACCAGGGAGCGCGGGCCCAGCGTGATCGCGGGGCGCGGGGGCCGCGGGGCGTACCCCGGCGGATGCCGCAGCCGGCGGCGCGCCGCGATGGTCGCGAGCGCCAGGGTGACCTCCACCATGGCGAACTCGTCACCGAGGCACTTGCGGCTGCCCGCGGCGAACGGCAGCATCGCGCGGCGCTGCGCGGCGCCGGCCCGCCCCGGCAGCCAGCGGCCGGGGTCGAAGCGCCCGGGGTCGGGGAACGACGCCGGATCGTGGTGCAGGAGGTAGGGGCTGTAGAGCACGGTCGCGCCCTCGGGCAGCCGGCGTCCGGCGAGTTCGGTCTCCCTCGTGGTGACGCGGGTGAAGAGCCAGCCTGGCGACGAGTGGCGCAGCGTCTCCAGGACCACGCAGCGGGTGTGGAGCAGGCGCGGCAGGTCCCCGGCGCCGGGCCGGCGGCCGTCGGCGAGGACGGTGTCGAGTTCGGCGTGCAGCAGGCGCTCCGCCTCCGGGTGGCCGGCCAGCAGGCCGAAGGCCGACGCCAGGGTCAGCGCCGAGGTCTCGGCGCCGGTGAGCAGCAGGGTGATCAGGTGGTCGTGGATCTCCTGGTCGCCGAGCGGCGCCGCCGCGCCGGCGCCGTCCGCGGCCGCCAGCAGCGTGCCCAGCACGTCCTCGCGGGCCGGGCCCCCGCGCCGCCCGGCGATGACGGTGTCGATGATCGTGTGCAGGCGGGAGAGCGCGTGCCGGTAGCGGCGGTTGGCGGGGGCGGGCAGGCGGAACAGGGCGTCGATCGGCAGCACCGTGCGGACGAGGAGACCGCGGACGACGTCGGCGAGACAGTCCCGCACCTCGGCGCCGGTCGTGTCGTCCAGCGAGTCGGAGAGCAGGACCCGGCTGATCACCCGCGTCGTCAGGGTCAGCATGGCCTCCGTCACGGGCACCGCCCGGTCCGCCGGCCAGGCCCGGCACACCGCCTCGGCCTCCTCGGCGACCAGGTCCGCGCAGGCGGCGGCACGGGAGGGCCGGAAGTCCGGCTGCAGCAGCCGGCGCTTCTCCCGGTGCGTCGACCGGCGGCAGGTGACGAGGCCGTCCCCCATCAGCTTCCCGAGCCGGTCGTAGAGCGGGCCGCCCTTGTCGAAGGTGCGCGGATCCCCCAGCACCTCGTGGGTGAGGTCCGGGTCGCACACCATCCAGGCGCGCCGGGGTCCGAGCCGTATCCCGACCAGATCGCCGTGCGCGCGCAGGGAGTCCAGAAAGGCCAGCGGCCGTCGGTACAAGGCGATACCGTGCCCGAGGAACGGAAAGGCGCCGGGAGCCGTACCCGTCGTCCATGTTCTTCTCTGTCCACGCATGACATGAGTCATGGAAGCCTCTTGCCCAGTTCAGCGCGGTCCGGAATTCGTGAAACCTTTCTCCAGCGGGGGCGCTCGGGGGCAATCCGAAGCGCGGTCCACGCCGCGTGGACAACGGTTGATGCACTGTGCACCTACTGCGTGTTCCCCCGCCGCTCAAGTGCCCCCGCGCCCCTCGCGGTTCCGGCCGCGCTTGACCTGTCCCGGCGACGGCCCGAGGATCATGAGCCATGACGCAGGGACAGGGCAGCACGGTTGACGGGGTGCTGCGACGCAGCGCCCGGCGCACCCCGGCCCGGGTGGCGCTGGAGTACGGCGAACGCCGTTGGACGTACGAGGAACTCGACGACGCCGTCTCACGGGCGGCGAGCGCGCTGCTCGACCGGGGCCTGGAGCGCGGCGACCGGGTCGGCGCCTACGGACACAACTCCGACGCCTACCTGATCGCCTTCCTCGCCTGCGCCCGCGCCGGCCTGGTGCACGTGCCCGTCAACCAGAACCTGACCGGCGACGACCTCGCCTACATCGTCCGCCAGTCGGGCAGCGCGCTGGTGCTCGCCGACCCCGACCTCGCCGGTCGGCTGCCCGACGGCGTACCGGCGCTGCCGCTGCGCGACGCCGACGGCTCGCTCCTCGCCCTGCTCGCGGAGGCGCCGCCGTACGACGGTCCCGAGCCGCGTACCGAGGACCTGGTGCAGCTGCTGTACACCTCGGGCACCACCGCGCAGCCCAAGGGCGCGATGATGACCCACCGGGCGCTGGTGCACGAGTACCTGAGCGCGATCGCCGCCCTCGACCTGAGCGCCGGGGACCGGCCCGCGCACGCCCTGCCCCTCTACCACTCCGCCCAGATGCACGTGTTCCTGCTGCCCTACCTGGCGGTCGGCGCGACCAGCATCGTCCTGGACGGACCCGACGGGGACACCCTCTTCGACCTGATCGAGGCCGGCCGCGTGGACAGCCTGTTCGCGCCGCCCACCGTGTGGATCGCGCTGTCCAACCGGCCCGACTTCGCCGACCGCGACCTGGGCGGACTGCGCAAGGCCTACTACGGCGCGTCGGTCATGCCGGTGCCCGTCCTCGAACGGTGGCGTGCACGGCTGCCGAAACTGGCCCTGTTCAACTGCTTCGGACAGAGCGAGATCGGCCCGCTGGCCACCGTGCTCGCGCCCGAGGAGCACAAGGGGCGGCTCGATTCCTGCGGCCGGACCGTGCTGTTCGTGGAGGCGCGTGTCGTCGGCGAGGACGGCGAGGACGTGCCCGACGGCACGCCCGGCGAGATCGTCTACCGCTCGCCGCAGCTGTGCGAGGGCTACTGGGACAAGCCCGAGGAGACCGAGGAAGCCTTCCGGGACGGCTGGTTCCACTCCGGTGACCTCGCGGTGCGCGACGCCCACGGCTACTACACCATCGTCGACCGGGTGAAGGACGTCATCAACTCCGGTGGCGTCCTGGTCGCCTCGCGCCAGGTCGAGGACGCCCTCTACACCCACGACGCCGTCGCCGAGGCCGCCGTCGTCGGCCTCCCCGACGAGCGCTGGATCGAGGCGGTCACCGCCGTCGTCGTGCCGCGCGGCGAGACCGACGAGGCCGAGCTGATCGCCCATGTGAAGAAGACGCTGCCCGCCTTCAAGGCGCCCAAGCGGGTGCTGTTCGTGGAGGCGCTGCCCCGCAACGCCAGCGGCAAGATCCTCAAACGGGAGCTGCGGGACCGGTTCGGTGACACACCGTGACACCACAGGAGGTCCGGTGCCCCGCCGGGCGCGGCCTCCGGCACCAGGTCCGCCCGAGGAGCACCGCGGCGGCTTCCCGCCGTCCGGCGCGTGCCGTTCGCCCCAAGGGATGACGGCCGTCCCGAACGCCCGCCCGCGCCTGGCCGGGGGGACGACACCTCCGTAGCGTGGGCCCATGTCGACCCTGTGGGACCTCATGCAGGACTGCATCCCTGACGACCACGCTCGCCAGGTCACATCCCGCTACTACCTCGACGAGGCCATGACCTCGCCCGGTGCACCGGACCGGGTCGTCGACCTCGGGTGCGGGCGCGGCACCTCGGCCGGGCTCTTCCGCGGCCACGACCCCGCCGTGCGCTGGGTCGGAGTGGACATCCGCGACTCCCCGGAGGCCGCCCAGCGCCGCCCCGGGGACGACCACGTCGTCCACTACGACGGCGTCAACCTTCCGTTCCGCTCCGACGCCGTGCCGCTGGTCTACTCGCACCAGGTCTTCGAACACGTCGCCCGGCCACGGGAACTGCTCGCCGAGGTGGGCCGGGTGCTGCGCCCGGGCGGGCTGTTCATCGGCAGCACCTCCCAGTTCGAGCCGTACCACTCCTTCAGCCTGTGGAACTACACGCCGTACGGATTCCGGGTGCTGGTCGAGGAGGCCGGGCTCGCCCTGGAGGAGATCCGGCCCTCGCTCGACGGCGTCACGCTGATCATGCGCACCTACCACGGCTCGCGGAAGCGGGAGTACGGCCGGTTCTGGAGCGAGGAGTCGCCGCTCAACTCGGAGATCGACACCTGGGCGCGCAAGGGCGGCCGCCGGACGGCCCTGGTGAACCTGCGCAAGCTCACGTTCTGCGGGCAGTTCGCGTTCAGGGTGAGCAAGCCCGCCCGGGACGGCTGACTCAGCCGCGCGGCCCGAACGCCCTCAGGAAGCGGTCGCGGAACCGGCTCATCGCCCAGACCGGGGCGTCACCGGCCGGCCTGAGGCCCGGCGTCCAGTCCCAGCCGGCCACCCGGTCCAGGACCTTCGGGTCATGGGCGACGATCGTCACCGGGACGTCCCTGCGGGGGCTGCCCGCGACGACCTCGGGGCGCGGCTGGTGGTCGCCGAGGAAGACCAGGACCGTGTTCTCGCCGGCGTAGCGCCGCATGAAGTCGATCAGGCTGTGCAGCGAGTACTCGACGGACCTCCGGTACTCGGTGCGCACCGCCTCCGTGTCCTTCCAGACCTCCGCCGGGTCCTTGCCCGCCTTCGCGATCGGCCCGAACACCGAGCCGTCGCCCAGGTCCCGCCAGCCGATCATGCGGGGGAGCGGTGCCCAGGGCTGGTGGCTGGAGGCGAGGACGATCTCCGCCATCAGGGGGCGCCGGTCCTTCCTCCCGAACTCCAGCTTCCGGAAGGCCTCCAGGGTGAACTGGTCGGGCACCGGGGTCCAGCTGAAGTAGGGGCCGCGGTAGCCGAGGTGCGTGGCGTCGTAGCTGCGGTCGAGGCCGAAGAACCCGGCCTCCGGCCAGGCACGGCGGACACCCGGCACGACCCCGACCGTGTCCCAGGCGCCGGTCCTGCGGAAGTACCGGTTGAGGGTCATCCGGTCGCCGGAGACGAGGTTGCGGTAGCGCTGCTGGTTGTCGATCCACAGGCCGGACAGCAGCGTGGCGTGGCACATCCAGCTGCCCGCCCCCAGCACCGGGGAGCGCAGCCACCCGCTGCGCGCCCCGAACCCGGCCGCCCCGAGAGAGGCCGTGCCGCGGGCGAGGACGGCGCCGACCTGCCGGGCCATCGCCGGGTCCTCGATCGCCGTACGGCCGTAGCTCTCGACGAAGGTGAACAGCACGTCCTTGCCGCGCAGCCCCGTCAGCAGCCGGTCCGGCGGGGTTCGCGCGAAGTCGTCGACGGCGGCCTCCGCCCGGAACACCCGCGCGTCCGCCAGACCGGCACGGACCGCGTGGACCCGCTCGTCGACCAGTCGGGCGTCCAGTGTCGAGGCGACGGGCGCGCCGTCGACCCGGAGGCCGAAGGTGGCGCAGGTGACCCAGACGACGGCCAGCACCAGCGCGGTACGGCCCGCGGGCGGGCGCCGGCGTGCCATCCGGTCGGCGAGCCGCACCGTGGCCAGCGTGGTCAGCGCGAGGACCGCCACGACCAGCAGCACGGCTCCGGCGATCGCGAGCACCTCGCTGGTCCGGCCGAACGACTCGCGCACGTAGTCCGCCGCGTCGTCCAGCAGGATCCAGTCCAGCACCAGGTCGAACGGCCGCTCAAGCACCGAGTAGAAGCCCATGTCCAGGCACTTCACCAGCGTCAGCAGCCCGAGCCCCGAGCCCGCCGCCACCGCCGTGACGCGCCGCGCCCACGCGGGCAGCACCAGCAGCACGGCCGCCAGCACGATGCCCTCGGCCGGGAGCCGCAGGAACGACCTGGGCCTCAGCTCGTCGAGGTGGTTCGGCAGCAGCAGCGAGGCCAGCAGCAGAGCGGCGGCGAGGAGCGTCGTCCCCACCGCCGTGGTCCGGGCGGCACGCGGACACCGCCGCGGCCGGGCGGGCGTGGGGTGCGACACCGGAGGTCCTTCCGTTCGGTCGTCGTGACACTGTGTGCATGATCGATGCATATCGTATGCACACAGTGTGACCACGGATCGGAAGGACATCCGGACGGGCTCGGGCGGCCCCGGGCGGCTCCGGGCGGGCCCGCCCGGGGCCCGGCAGGGCCGGGCGGGCTCAGCCCTGCGGCCCGAACGCCTTCAGGAAGCGGTCGCGGAACTGGTTCATCGCCCACTCCGGAGCGTCGTCCGCGGGCTTCAGGCCGTCCGTCCAGCCCCACCCGGAGACCCGCTCCAGGACCTTCGGGTCACGGGCGACGATGGTGATCGGCACGTCCCTGCTGGTGTTGCCGCCGCCCGTGACCGTCGGGACGGGCTGGTGGTCGCCGAGGAAGACGAGGACGGTGTTGTCGTCGCCGTACCGCTGGACCCACTGCGTCAGGCTGTCCACGGAGTACTGGATCGCCTTGCGGTACTCGGTCCGCACGCGCTTCGCGCTCTTCCAGACCTCCGTGGGGTTGGTGCCTTCCTCCTTGATCTTGTAGAAGATCTTGCCGTTCCCGAGGTCCTTCCAGTCGATGATGTGGGCGATCGGGGACCAGGGGTTGTGGCTGGAGGCCAGGATGATCTCCGCCATGATCGGGTCGCGGTTCTTCTTCCCGTGCTCCAGCTTCTGGAAGGCCTCCAGGCTGAACTGGTCCGGCACCGGGGTCCAGCTGAAGTACGGACCCTCGTAGCCGAGGTGGGTGGAGTCGTAGATGTGGTCCAGGCCGAAGTACTTGCCCTCGGGCCAGGCCGCGCGCACGCCCGGGACGATACCGACCGTGCGCCAGGCGCCGGTCTTCTGGAAGTAGCTGGTGAGGGTCGCGTGGTCGCTGGTCGTCAGGGCCCGGTACCGCTGCTGGTTCTTGACCCACAGACCGGACAGGAACGTCGAGTGCGCGAGCCAGCTGCCGGCGCCCGTGACGGGCGACCTGAGCCAGCCGCTCTGCGCCGCGAACCCGGCCGCCTTGAGCCGGGCGGTGCCCTCCGCCAGCGTCGCGTCCATCTCCGGCGCCATCGACGGATCGTCGATCGCCACCCGGCCGTAGCTCTCGATGAAGGTGAACAGCACGTCCTTGCCGCGGAGTCCGGTCAGCAGCTGGTCCGACGGCGTGCCGGCGTACGCGTCGACGGCGAGCTGCTTCTTGAAGACGTCGGCGTCGCCGAGTCCGTCACGGACGTACTGCACCCTGTTGGCCAGGTACTGGCTGTAGCCCTTGGTGGCGAACGGGACCCCGGCGAACTGCACGCTCAGTGTGAAGCAGGTGATCCACACGACGCCGAGGACGAGCGTGGTGCGTACCGCCACGGCACGGTGGGCGGCCAGCACGTTCGCCAGCCGCACCATCGCGAGCGCGCTCAGCACCAGCACGGCGACCATCAGGACGATCACGCCGATCACCGCGAGGACCTCGCCCGAGTGACCGAAGGAGTCCTTCACCCAGTCCGCCGCGTCGGTCAGCAGCACCCAGTCGAAGACCAGGTCGAAGGGCCGGGCCAGGGTCTGGTAGAAGCCCATGTCGACGCCCTTGAGGACGGTGGACAGACCGAGCAGCGACCCCGTGACGACGGCCGTGATCCGCCGCGCCCTCGACGGCAGCGCGAGCAGGACGACCGCCAGGAACAGCGCCTCGACGGGGACCCGGAAGAAGTCCTGGAGCACCATCCGGTCCAGGCGGTTGGGTACGAGGATCGCCTCCAGCACGAACACGGCGGCCAGGACGGTCGTGCCCACCCGCACGACGGCCGCGGCCCGCGGAGACAGCCGACGCCGCCGGAACCATCCACGGCGGGAGGGCTCGGCGGCGGGGTCGTTCCCGGTCGTCTCGTCGGTGGGGGAGGGCTCGGCGGCGGGATCGGTCCCGGTCTCCTTCTCGGCGGGGGAGGGCTCGTTGGTGGCCTCGGAGCCGGTGGGCTCCTCGCCGCCGGCCGGATCGGAGGACTGCTCGGAGGACTGCTCGGCCCCCGCACCCGCCTCACCGTCACCGGTCACGCCGGCCCCGGCCTCGGGTTCGTGCTCGGCCCCGGTTTCGGCTTCGGCTTTCGGCTTGGCCTCCGGCTCGGTCTCGTGTGCGGTCTCGGCCCGGGGAGCCGCCTCCGTCTTCGCCGCCTCGGCTTCGGCCTCGGCGTCCGGTCCGTCCTTGGCTCCGGGCCCGGCCGCAGCCGCCGGCTCGTTGTCGGTGGCGTCGGCGGCCTCAGCCTCAGCCTCGGTCTCCGGTTCGTCGGCGGGCTCATGTCCGGCCCCGGCCTGGGGAGTTATCTCGGCCTTCGCCGTTGCGGCCTCGGGCTCGGTCTCGGCCTTGGTTCCGCGTGCGGATTCGGCCTCGACCTCGTCCGCGGGCTCGTGTTCGGGCTCGGGGGCCGCATCCGTCCTCGTCCTCGCCTCGGGGTTCGGATCAGGCTCGGGCTCGGGCTTCGCGCGCTGTTCGGGGGCGGGTTCGGCCGGTGTGGGTGATGCCTCCTCCAGCTGGTCCGGGGCAGGCGCGTCCGCGTCCGTGTCCAGTTGCTGGCGAGGGGGCGTGAGGTGCGACACCCGTACGTCCTTCCGTGCGAAGCCCGGTGATGGCATGGCGGACCGGACCCGCAGGTCACGACCGCCTACCTCGCGTACGGCTCCGTGTAACCCCACGTTCAACCGCCCGGGTCAACCGCGCGCAAAGAGTACGCCCGGTCCCCGCCCCCGCCCGCACCGGTGCCGTCAGCGGTCCGCCGCGACCGCCACCTCCCGCGCCCACCGGTAGTCCGCCTTGCCGCTCGGCGAGCGGCGTATGGACTCCGCGATCACCAACTGGCGCGGGATCTTGTACCCGGCCAGATGGGTGCGGCAGTACGACTGGACGTCCTCCAGGGAGGGCCGCGGCGCCCCCTCGCGCAGCTGCACCACGGCGGCCACATGGTTGCCCCACTTCGCGTCCGGCACCCCGGCCACCAGCGCGTCGTACACGTCCGGATGCGACTTGAGGGCCTGTTCGACCTCCTCCGGATACACCTTCTCGCCACCGGTGTTGATGCACTGCGAACCCCGGCCGAGGACGGTGACGACGCCGTCCTCGTCGACCGTCCCCATGTCGCCGAGCAGCACCCAGCGCCGGCCGTCCTTCTCGAAGAACGTCTCGGCGGTCTTGCGCGGGTCGTTGTAGTAGCCGAGCGGGACATGGCCGCTCTGCGCCACCCGGCCGATCTCGCCCACCGCGACCGGCTCGTGGGTGGCCGGATCGACCACCTGCGTACGGGAGTTCACCCGGACCCGGAACTCGCTGCCCGCGCCGGAGTCGTTGGTCGCCGTGCCGTTGAAACCGGACTCGGAGGACCCGAAGTTGTTCAGCAGCACGGTGTTGGGGACGAGTTCGCTGAACTGGCGGCGCACGGTCTCGGACAGGATCGCGCCCGACGAGGAGACGCTGAACATGGAGGAGCAGTCGGTCCCCTTCATCGGCCCCCTGAGGGCGTCGATCAGCGGGCGCAGCATCGCGTCGCCGACCAGCGACATGCTGGTGACCTTCTCCCGCTCGACCGTCCGCAGCACCTCCTCCGGCACGAACTTGCGGTGGATCACCACCCGTTGCCCGAAGTTGAAGCCGATGAAGGAGGTGAGCGTGGACGTGCCGTGCATCAGCGGGGGAGTGGGGAAGAAGGTGATCCCGGTGCCGCCCGCCGCGACCCGCTCCGCCAGTTCCTCCGGCCGCTTCACCGACTCGCCGGTCGGCGCCCCGCCGCCCAGCCCGGCGAAGAACAGGTCCTCCTGGCGCCACATCACGCCCTTGGGCATCCCGGTCGTGCCGCCGGTGTAGATGATGAACTGGTCGTCCGCCGAACGCGCGGGGAAGCCCCGCTCGGGCGACCCCGCGGCCTCGGCCTCCGTGAAGGCGAGGGCGTCGGGTCCCGCGTCCGTCGGCTCGCCCACCCGTACCAGGTGCCGCAGCTTCGGCGTCCGTGGCAGCGCCGCCGCCACCCGCTCGTCGAACTCCGCGTCGAAGACCAGCGCGACCAGGTCGGCGTCCTGGTAGAGGTAGACCAACTCCTCCTCGACATAGCGGTAGTTGACGTTGACCGGTACGACCCGCGCCTTGAGGCAGGCCAGCACCGTCTGGAGGTACTCCACCCCGTTGTAGAGGTGCAGCCCGAGATGCTCGCCCGGGCGGATCCCGCTGTCGATCAGGTGGTGCCCGATGCGGTTGGCGGCCGCGTCCAGTTCGGCGTACGTCAGCCGGCGCTCCGCACCCGTGCCGGGGTGGTCGAGGTACACGAGTGCCTCGCGGTCCGCGGCCACGTCGACGACCGACTCGAACAGATCGGCAAGGTTGTACTCCACCGCTCCTCCTGACCCCGGCAACCATGGCGAAGAAAGGCGCACTTGTCGGTTCGCCGGTCATCAGAGCAAAGGGCGCGGCAAGTGGGAAGGGTCCGCGCGAAGAAATCTGACTGTCTGTCAGAAAACCCTTGAAGTGGCTCCCTCGCTACTGCAACCTGTTCTCGTTCTTTCAGAGGGGAGACGGTCCATGGGTGGGACGGAACACCTCACCGTGCGGCGCGAGGGCGCCACACTGGTGCTCACGCTCAACAGGCCCGAGGCGAAGAACGCGCTCTCGATCTCCATGCTCGTCGGTCTGTACGACGGCTGGATCGAGGCCGACGAGGACGACGGCGTCCGCTCGATCGTGCTCACCGGGGCCGGCGGCGCGTTCTGCGCCGGGATGGACCTCAAGGCGCTGGCCGGCCAGGGCATGGCCGGCGAGCACCTGCGCGACCGGCTGAAGGCCGACCCGGATCTGCACTGGAAGGCGATGCTGCGCCACCATCGCCCGCGCAAACCGGTGATCGCCGCCGTCGAGGGGTACTGCGTCGCGGGCGGCACCGAGATCCTCCAGGGCACCGACATCCGGGTCGCGGGCGAGTCCGCGACGTTCGGCCTCTTCGAGGTCAGGCGCGGGCTCTTCCCGATCGGCGGCTCCACCGTCCGGCTGCAACGCCAGATCCCGCGCACCCACGCGCTGGAGATGCTGCTGACCGGACGGCCGTACACCGCGCGCGAGGCCGCGGACATCGGGCTCGTCGGCCATGTCGTCCCGGACGGCGGCGCGCTCGACAAGGCGCTGGAGATCGCCGAGCGGATCAACGCGTGCGGGCCGCTGGCGGTCGAGGCGGTCAAGGCGTCGGTGTACGAGTCCGCGGAGCTGACGGAGAACGACGGGCTGGCCGCCGAGCTGAAGCGGGGGTGGCCGATCTTCGACACGGCCGACGCGAAGGAAGGGGCCCGCGCCTTCGCGGAGAAGCGGGTGCCCGACTACAAGCGCGCGTGAGTTTCGAGGTGCGTTCGATGCTGCGGGCCGTGCGCCGGCTGGTCGCGCACTCGCGGCGGAGCCGCACATGCCGCAGCCCCGCGCCCCGGAAGGGGCCCCGCACACCGACCTTCCCAAGGAGGCAGCCCCGATGCCCGAAGTCCTCAGAGCCCCCCTCGTCGTCGAGTTCCCCTTCACCCGTTCCCTCGGGCCGGTCCAGAGCGCCTTTCTCACCGGGCTGCGCGAACGCGTCGTCCTCGGGGTGAGGACCGGCGACGGCCGCACCCTCGTCCCGCCCGTCGAGTACGACCCCGTCACCGCCGAGGAGATCCGCGACCTGGTCGAGGTCGCCCCGACCGGCACGGTCACCACCTGGGCCTGGAACCACGAACCCCGCCGCGGGCAGCCCCTGGACACCCCCTTCGCCTGGGTCCTGGTCCGGCTCGACGGCGCCGACACCGCCCTGCTGCACGCGCTCGACGCACCCGGCCCCGACGCCGTGCACAGCGGCATGCGGGTCCGGGTCCGCTGGGCCGAGGAGCGGTCCGGGGCCATCACCGACATCGCCTGCTTCGAGCCGTACGACGGCGCGGCGGCCGAACCCGGCGGGCACGACGGCGCCTTCGAGGACGCCGTCCACGGCATCGTCGCCCACGCCCGCCTCGACTACACGTACTCGCCGGGCCGGGCCCAGTCCGCGTACATCGACGCGCTCTCGTCGCGGCGGATCTTCGGCGAACGCTGCCCCGGCTGCCGGAAGGTGTACGTCCCGCCGAGGGGCGCCTGTCCCACCTGCGGGGTCGCCACGTCGGAACCGGTCGAGGTGGGGCCCGGGGGCACGGTCACCACGTTCTGCATCGTCAACATCAAGGCGAGGAACCTCGACATCGAGGTGCCGTACGTCTACGCGCACATCGCCCTCGACGGCGCCGGCCTCGCCCTGCACGGACGGATCGGCGGCATCCCCTACGACCAGGTGCGGATGGGCCTCAGGGTCGAACCGGTGTGGACCGACGGGGCCCGCTACCCCGACCACTACCGTCCCACCGGCGAACCGGACGCGGACTACGACACGTACAAGGAGCTGCTGTGATGCGTGACATAGCACTGGTCGCCTTCGCGCAGACCGACCACCGGCGCACCAGCGAGGAGCTCTCCGAGGTGGAGATGCTCATGCCGGTGCTGCACGAGGTCCTCGGACAGACCGGTCTGCGCACCGCCGACATCGGCTTCACCTGCTCCGGCTCCAGCGACTACCTGGCCGGCCGGGCCTTCTCCTTCACCCTCGCCCTGGACGGCGTCGGCGCCTGGCCTCCGATCTCCGAGTCGCACGTCGAGATGGACGGCGCCTGGGCGCTGTACGAGGCGTGGACCAAGCTGCTCACCGGGGACGCGGACACCGCGCTCGTCTACTCCTACGGCAAGTCCTCGCCCGGCTCGGTGCGGGACGTGCTGACCCGCCAGCTCGACCCCTACTACGTCGCGCCCCTGTGGCCCGACTCCGTCGCCCTGGCCGCCCTCCAGGCCCGGGCGCTCATCGACGCGGGGGACACCGACGAGCCCGCGCTGGCCGCCGTGGGCGCCCGCAGCCGCGCCGACGCCGCGGACAACTCCCACGCGCAGCTCAGGGGTCCGGTCGCCCAGGGGGAGTACCTCGTGCAACCCCTGCGCACCGGGGACTGCCCGCCGATCGGGGACGGGGCCGCCGCCGTCGTCCTCGCGGCGGGGGACCGGGCCCGGGAGCTGTGCGAGCGGCCCGCCTGGATCCGGGGCATCGACCACCGCATCGAGGCGCACGGCCTCGGGGTCCGCGACCTGACCGACTCGCCGTCCGCGAGGCTCGCCGCCGAGAAGGCCGGCGCCTTCGAACGTCCCGTCGACACCGCCGAGTTGCACGCTCCGTTCAGCTCGCAGGAGGTCGTGCTCCGCAAGGCCCTGCGGCTCGGCGACGAGGTACGGGTGAACCCGTCCGGCGGGGCGCTGGCCGCACATCCGATCATGGCCGCCGGGCTCATCCGCATCGGCGAGGCCGCCGCCCGCATCCACCGGGGCGAGTCCGACCGGGCCCTCGCCCACGCCACCTCCGGACCCTGTCTGCAACAGAACCTGGTCGCCGTACTCGAAGGGGATCCGCGATGAGCAAGGAGCCCGTGGCCGTCGTAGGGATCGGCCAGACCAAGCACGTGGCGGCCCGGCGGGACGTGTCCATCGCGGGGCTCGTCCGGGAGGCCGCCCGGCGCGCGCTCGACGACGCCGGACTGGACTGGGCCGACGTCGACGCCGTCGTCATCGGCAAGGCGCCCGACTTCTTCGAGGGCGTGATGATGCCGGAGCTCTACCTGGCCGACGCCCTGGGGGCGGTGGGCAAACCCATGCTGCGGGTCCACACCGCGGGCTCGGTGGGCGGCTCCACCACCCTGGTCGCCGCGAACCTCGTGGCCGCCCGCGTCCACTCCACCGTGCTGACCCTCGCCTTCGAAAAACAGTCCGAGTCCAACGCCATGTGGGGGCTCTCCCTGCCGATCCCCTTCCAGCAGCCGCTGCTGGCCGGCGCCGGCGGCTTCTTCGCCCCCCACGTGCGGGCCTACATGCGGCGCAGCGGCGCCCCGGACACCGTCGGCTCGCTCGTCGCCTACAAGGACCGGCGCAACGCGCTGAAGAACCCCTACGCCCATCTCCACGAGCACGACATCACCCTGGAGAAGGTCCAGGCGTCGCCCATGCTGTGGGACCCCATCCGCTACTCGGAGACCTGCCCCTCCTCCGACGGAGCCTGCGCCATGGTCCTCACCGACCGCGCCGGGGCCGCCCGCTCCCCGAGGCCGCCGGCCTGGATGCTGGGCGGCGCCATGCGCAGCGAACCCACCCTGTTCGCCGGCAAGGACGCCGTGTCGCCGCAGGCCGGGAAGGACTGCGCGGCCGACGTGTACCGGCAGGCCGGGATCGCCGACCCGCGCCGGGACATCGACGCCGTCGAGATGTACGTGCCGTTCTCCTGGTACGAGCCCATGTGGCTGGAGAACCTCGGCTTCGCCGAGGAGGGCGAGGGCTGGAAACTCACCGAATCGGGTGTCACGGAACTCGACGGGGACCTCCCCGTCAACATGTCCGGCGGGGTCCTGTCCACCAACCCGATCGGCGCCTCCGGCATGATCCGGTTCGCCGAGGCGGCCCTCCAGGTGCGCGGCCAGGCCGGAGAACACCAGGTGGACGGCGCCCGCAGGGTACTGGGACACGCCTACGGCGGCGGCTCCCAGTTCTTCTCGATGTGGCTCGTCGGCGCCACCGCCCCGGACTCCTGAAAGGACCCGCTCACGTGGCCTGTTGACCGCCGTGACCGAAAGCTAGGCTGGCCGCGGACGACGAATCGGGAGGAGCACGGACGTGGCCGAGAGCACCATCCAGCAGCAGTCGGTACTGGGCTGGGACAAGCCGGAGCTGGACCTCAGCGAGGCCGAGTGGCAGTCCAGCAGCCGGGGCCTGGGGGATGTCCAGATCGCTTTTGTCGAGGGATTCATCGCGATGCGCAACAGCGGCCGCGCGGAGAGCCCTTCCCTGATCTTCACCCCCGCCGAATGGGGAGCCTTCGTGTCGGGGGCGCGGGAGGGCGAGTTCGATCTGACCTGAGCACCTCGGTGCTTCCCTCCGGTTCAGCCGGTTCAGCCGGTTCAGCCGGTTCAGCCGGTTCAGCCGGTTCCCCGGCGAAGGGCGAACCGGGGGGTGTTCCCCGGGGATTTCCGGACACGTGACCAGCAGCGCCCTTCCGGGGCCGCCGCCCGGTGGAGGCTGGCCCCGCAAGGGATGGTCGCATTCCGGAGGTGAGCAACGATGAGCACTGCGCCGGTCATCGCCGCGGTGGACGGTTCGGACGACAGCCTGCGCGCCCTGGACTGGGCCGCCGACGCCGCCCGGCGACGGGACGCCACGCTGCGGGTGGTGCACGTACGCCAGTACGCCGCCTGGGGACAGCCCGACGTCCTGGTCGCCGGCGGGCCCGACACCGGGGGCGATCCCGTCCTCGACGAGGTCCGCGGCCGGCTGGACGCCGCCGGCGCACCGCCCGCCGAGTACGTCGCCCTGGAGGGCGCCCCGAGCGCGTTGCTGCCCGAACTGGGCTCCGACGCGCAGCTGCTGGTGCTCGGCTCGCGCGGCCGCGGCGGCTTCGCGAGCCTGCTGCTCGGCTCCAACGGCATGGCCGCCGCACGCGACGCCCCCTGCCCGGTGGTCGTCGTACCCGGGCCGGGACGCGAGGTACGGGAGGAACTGCCGGCCGGGCCCGGGCCACGGGTCGTGGTCGGCATCGACGTGGACAGCCCCGACGACGCCACCCTCGCCCTCGCCTTCGCGGAGGCCGCCGCGCGCGGGGCCCTGCTCCAGGCCGTCGCCGCCTACCCCTGGCCGGTGCACTCCTGGGCCGCCGCCGGGGAACTCGTCCCGCCGGCCGTCGACCCGAACGAGGTCGAGGCGGAGACGAGGACCCTCGCCGAGGGATTTCTGGCCCCCTACCTCAAGGATCACCCGAACGTGCGAGCCGAGGTCCTCGCGGTGCCCGGCGACGCGGCCGGCAGCCTGGTCGGCGCGTCCGCGGACGCCGACCTGGTCGTCGTCGGCCGGCACCGCCGACGCCTGCTCGCACCCGCCCGCATGCTGGGCTCCGTCACCCACGCCGTCCTGCTGCACGCGGCGAGCCCCATCGCGGTGGTGCCCCCATCCCCCTCCGAGGAGTGATGTCAAGTCCCTTCGACCAGTAGCCGTCAGTAGGGAGCGGGTCACAGCCGTGGGGCGTACGCTGAGCTGCCTGCATGCCACGGCGCGTGCCGGCTCCCCGCGCCGGTGTCCGGCCGTGGCGGGGGGTGGGTCATGGGACAGCGGGTTCTGCGGAACCGACGGACGATCTACGAACGCGAGAGCGAACTCGCCGCCGTCGACGAGGCGTTGGCCGAGCTGGCCGGCCTGGGCACGGACGGCGCGGCACCGGCCGACCGGTCGCTGGGCGCGCTGCTCGCCTTCGCGGGCCGCGCCGGGTTCGGCAAGACCACGCTCCTCGCCGAGGTCCGCCGCCGCGCCGCCGCCCAGGGCTGCACCGTCCTGTCCGCCCGCGGCGGCGAGCAGGAGCAGCGCGTCGCCTTCCACGTCGCCCGCCAGCTCCTGCAACCCCGCCTCGCCGGTGCACCCGAGGCCGAACTCCGCGCCTCACTGGGCAGTTGGTACGACATCGTCGGCCCCGCCCTCGGCCTGTGCGCCCCGACCGAGGGCGCCCCGCCCGACCAGCAGGGCCTGCGCGACGGCCTCGACTGGGTCCTCACCCACCTCGCCGTGCGCCGCGCCCCCATGGTTCTCGTTCTCGACGACGCCCACTGGGCCGACCCCGAATCCCTCGGCTGGCTGGCCGCGTTCGCACCCCGGGCCGAGCAACTCCCGCTGCTCGTCGTCGTCGCCTACCGGCCCGACGAACTCCCCGGCCACGCCGACTCGTTCCGCCGGCTGCCCGGCCGGGCCGGGGGCCGCCCGCACGGCCTCGAACCGCTCAGCGCCGACGCCGTGGCCGGCCTGGTGCGCGAGCGCCTCGGCGACCACGCCGACGACGCCTTCTGCCACGAGTCCTGGGCCGTGACCTCCGGCAACCCCTTCGAGATCGTCGAACTGACCGCCAAGGTCCACGACCGGGGCCTGGACCCCACCGAGGCCGGCGCACCCCTGCTCCGCGACCTCGCCGCCGCCGTCAAGGGCAGCGGACTGATCGCCCGCCTGGAGCGCCTCGGCCCCTCCGCCGTCCGGTTCGCCTGGGCCTGCGCCGTCCTCGGCACCGAGATCCATCCGGCGCTCGCCGCCGCCGTCGCCGGCCTCGGCCACGAGGAGGCCGCCGACGCCGCCGACGCCCTGCGCGGCGCCCGCGTCCTCACCGGCGCCGACACCCTGGAGTTCGTCCACCCGCTGATCGCCACCGCCGTCTACCGGGCCATCCCGCCCGCCACCCGCGTCGCCCTGCACGGCCAGGCCGCCTGGTGCGTGACCGACGACGGACAGGGCGCCACCGCCGCCGCCCGCCACCTCCTGGAGACCCACCCCGAGGGCGACACCTGGGTCGTGCGGCAACTGCGCGCCGCCGCCGGCGAGACCCTCCGGGCCGGCGCCCCCGACACCGCCCGCAGCTACCTCGCCCGCGCCCTGCGCGAACCCCCGGACGCCAAGGACCGCGCCGCCGTCCTCCACGAACTCGGCAGCGCCTCCCTGCTCACCGAACCCGCCACCACCGTCAACCACCTCCGCGCGGCCCTCCAGGAGCCCATCGCCGAGCCCGCCCTGCGCCACCACATCGTCTACCGGCTCTCCCAGGTCCTCGCCCACAGCGACCGCCTCGCCGAGGCCTCCGAGACCCTCGCCCGCGAGATCCGGGTGACCGGCGACGCCAGGGTCCGGCTGCGGATGCTCTCCGAACAGTTCATGTGGGACGCCTTCCGCGCCGACGAACCCGACCACCCCTCCCGCTCCCGGCGCCTGGCCAGGCTCGCCGACCGGCTCCAGGGCCGCGACCTCACCGAGCGGTACATCATCGGGCTGCGCACCTGGGACGCGATCCAGCGCGGAGAAGGCGCCGACGTCGCCCTCCGCCACGCCGAACGCGCCCTCGCCGGCGGCCTCGGCTGGGCCGAGGCCGACCGGGGCTTCGAGGTGCCCGTCCTGGTCTCGCTCGCCTTCATGTACGCCGACCGGCCCGACCGCACGGAGGAACTGTTCGCCGCCGGCACCGCCGACTTCGAACGCCAGGGCTGGCGCGGCGCCCACCTCTCCTTCGCCTACACCCTCCTCGGATACGTCCGCTACCGGTGCGGCCGGCTCACCGAGGCGGAGGACCTCGCCCGCTCCGGCCTGCGCCTCGCGGAGCGCGTCGGACCCGGCACCCCCGCCCACTGGTACGCCCTGGGCACCCTCATCCAGACGCTCCTCGCCCGCGGCCGTACCGAGGAGGCCACCCGGATCGCCGAGGACCACTCCTTCCGGGAACCGTTCCCCGCGGCCGTGGTCTTCCCCGACGCCCAGACGGTCTACGGCGAGCTGCTCCTCGCCCGCGGTCTCACCAAGGCAGCCGCGGCCGAGCTGACCGCGGCGGGCCGCCGCCTCGAACCACGCGGCATCCGCAACCCCGCCTGGTGCCCCTGGCAGCTCCACCTGGCCCGCGCCGAAGCTGCCGACACGCCCGAGCGGGCGCTGGCCACGGCCCTGGAGGCGGTCTCCCGGGCCCGCCAGTTCGGCGCCCCGTCGGCGATCGGCCAGGCTCTGCGCACGGCGGCGGACGTCACCACGGGCGAGGCGCGCGTCCGGTACCTGGAGGACGCGGTGGCTCACCTGGAGCGCTCCCCGGCGGCCTGTGAACTGGCCTTCGCACTGGTCGCCCTGGGCACCGGGACCGGCAGCGCCGACCACCTCCGCAGGGGCCTGAAGACCGCCGAGCAGTGCGGAGCGGACGGCCTGGCCGACCGGGCGCGGGCCGCACTGGCGACGACGGAGAGGGCGCCCCTGTAGCGGGCGCGGCCGGTGCCGCCCTGGGGTGCGGGACCGCGTCCGGGGCGCGGCTGCGCCGCGCGGGCGCGACCCGCCACGACGGCGCCGCACCGGACCACGCACCGCAACCACCCCATACGGCCCCGCGCCCGCGCAGCCCCCGTACCATGGACCGCATGTCGTTCCTCCGCCGCCGCAGCGCAACCCCCGCCGGCCCCGAATTCGACGTTCTGGCCATGGACCCGGGCGACTGGCCCGGCAATCTCGGTGCCGGGCTGCTGCCCGCGCCCGACGGCACCTGCCAGGGCGTCTTCCTGCGCTACGACCTCTTCGGCGGCCGCGGCCCCGCGATGATCATCGGCAACCTGCCCGAGGGCTCGCCGGCCCGCGACGTCGCCGACGACGAGATCCCCTTCGAGGTCGGCCAGCTCCTGCTCGCGCTGGAGAACGACGAGGACGTCACGGTCGTCGGCACCGAGGACATGCCGGTGCTCCAGGGCGACAACCTGCTGATCGTGCGGCGCCTCAAACTCTCCGAGAGCCGGATCTCCTGCGTCCAGTTCGACCGCAGCGACGGCGTCCTGGTGACGATCGCCGCCTGGGACCGCCCGATCACCGACGACCTGTACGCCCTGCTGAAGCCGCTCCCGGCGGAGCTTTTCCAGCAGGGCTGACAGCCGGCGGCTACCGCCCGGGCCGCTTGCTCGCCGGCGTCGCGTCGACGTCGGCGGCCCGCACGAAGGCGATCCGGTGGCCGTACTGGATCTCGTAGTACAGGTCCTTGCCGACCACGACCCGGTGCGAGTCGGTGGTGAAGGTGACCGCGTAGTAGTACTCGCCCGGCACCTCCTCACCGACCACGTACTGCTGGCCCGCGGGGATCGTGTACGGCAGCGCGGAGACCGACTGGGCCGGCACCCCGGCCGGGTACGCGGACGCCTCCGGGTAGGCCCGGCCGTACACCGGGACGCTGGTCCGGCCCGCCTTCGGCGTGATCACCAGCCCGGTCGCGCTCACCGCCGTGGGCGCCTTCGCCGGGTTCCGGAACCAGGCCTTCTGCCCGAGGTACCAGATCGCCGTCCAGTCGCCCCAGGTGTCCGCCACCGCGAACTGCTGGCCGGTGGAGACCCGCGAGGAGAGGTCGTTCACGCCGGTCGTCGGCGTCGTACCGAGACCGATGTCCTTGATCAGCGCCGAACCCTCGTCGTGGTCCGAGTACAGCCGGACCTCGTCGGAACCGTGCGCGGCACAGGGCTCGCCCTTGCTGACGCAGCCGGTGTACGACGGCTGGTTCGTGGCGTAGTCCGGCAGGATCGTGACGATCCCGCCCTTCCTGCCCGCCGTGCGCTTGAACGGGTGCTCCAGCAGCTCGAAGTAGTGCCGCCAGTCCCAGTAGGGGCCCGGGTCGGTGTGCATCCCGGGGATCGAGGAGGTGGTCGGACCGGGCACCGTGTCGTGGCCGAGGATGTGCTGCCGGTCCAGCGGGATGCCGTACTTCGTGGTCAGGTACTTCACCAGGCGGGCCGAGGACCGGTACATCGCCTCCGTGTACCAGGCGTCCGGCGAGGCGAGGAAGCCCTCGTGCTCGATGCCGATCGACTTGGCGTTGATGTACCAGTTGCCCGCGTGCCAGGCCACGTCCTTCGCCTTGACGTGCTGGGCGATCAGGCCGTCGGTCGAGCGGATGGTGTAGTTCCAGGACACGTAGGTCGGGTCCTGGACCAGGCTGATGGTCCCGTTCCAGGAGCCCTCCGTGTCATGGACGACGATGTACCTGATGCTCTGCGACGCCGGCCGGTCGCCGAGGTCGTGGTTGCCGTAGTCGTTGTCCCCGAACTCCTCGTACGGTGCCGGGATCCACTCGCACGACACCGTTGTCGGGCACTCCGTCCCGTCCGCCGCCACCCTGCGCAGTCCGGCTTGCCCGAGCTGCGCGGTGTCGGCCCTCAGCCCCGGCCGCGCGGCCAGCGCGACGGACTGTCCCCCGTCCGTGGTGCGCCGCTCGCCCGTGTGGAGCACGTCGAACACGTCGTTCGCGTACGCCGCCGCGGTCGCCGCGTCGTCGGCGCCGGAGAAGCGGGCGATCGCGCCGTACCACTCGGCCGGATCGGCGCCGAGGGGCTCGCCCAGGTCCTTCTGGGCGGCCGCGAGCAGGGCGGCGCCGCCCGCGACGTTGGCCGCCGGGTCGGTGCGCAGCTCCGCGGCCGGGATGCCGGTCAGTGCGGCGGCCCGGACGAGTGTCTTGAGGCGGTCCGGCAGCGAGGAGTTCTCCGGCACCGTGACGCCGGGGCGCAGGGCCGGGCGGGCGCTGTCGCCGCGGGCGTCCTCGGTGCCGTCCGCGAAGTGCTCGGTCGCGGTGGCCAGCGCGGTCCGTGCGTCGGTCAGATGCATCGGGCCGTAGCCGCCGGTCACGCTGGGCGCGCCGTCGTGGGTGTCCCAGCGGGACTGGAGGTAGGAGACGGCCAGCAGAACGCTCTGCGGCACGTGGTACTCCGCGGCGGCGGACGCGAACGCGCGCTGGAGCGATCCGGCGGACGACGCGGTGGACATCGTGGTGCTCGTGGTGCTCTGCGACGGAGCGGCGCCCAGCAACGGCAGCAGCAGTGCGGCGGAGGTGACGGCGACGGCCGTCCTGCGCGTACGTCTGCTGCGGTGTGCGGGCGCTGGCTCGCTGACGGGTCCTCGCAATGCAGCCTCCTGGGGCGTTTCGAGCGCGGCGGGGCGTGCGGGGCTGAGCGTGGCTCAGTGGTACCGGCTTGCCGACGATCCGTCAATCATGCCCAGAGGAGGGTGATTTCCCATGTCATACGGTGTTCGTGGGAGTTTCGCGGTGGCCCGGACACAGGAGATCCGCGGTGCGCAGCTGCCCTGAGCGCACCGCGGATTCCCGTCCCCGTCAGCGAGTGCCGACCGCCGCGCGCACGGCCCGGCGGGCCAGCTGGCAGTCGTCGTGCAGCCGCCGGAGCAGCAGCCGCTGTTCCTCGCCGGTCGGCGCGGCACCCGGATGGGCCGTACCCGGTGCCGCCGGGGTCGTGTCGTGCATCGAACGCTGCACGGCGGTCTCGTACGTCCGGATCTCCCGGGTGAGCACCAGCATCAGGTTCACCAGGAAGGCGTCACGGGAGGCGGGCCCCCCGGACTGGGCGATCTGGCTGATCTGGCGGCGGGCCACCGGGGCGTCGCCGAGGACCGACCAGAGGGTGGCCAGGTCGTACCCCGGCAGGTACCAGCCCGCGTGCTCCCAGTCCACCAGCACTGGACCGGCCGGTGACAACAGGATGTTCGAGAGGAGCGCGTCGCCGTGGCAGAACTGGCCCATTCCCTGGCGGCCGGCCACGACCGCGATGCCGTGCAGCAGCTTCTGCAGGTCCCCCAGGTCCCGGTCGGTGAGCAGACCCAGCTCGTGGTACCGGGAGATGCGGGCCGCGTAGTCCACCGGGGCGTCGAAGGTGCCCGCCGGGGGGCGCCAGGCGTTCAGCCGGCAGATCGCGCCCAGGGCGGCCCGGATGTCCGTCCGCGGGGGGGCCTCCACCGGATGGCGCTGGACCGCCGCCACCCGGCCGGGCATCCGCTCGACCACCAGTGTGCAGTTGTCCGGGTCCGCCGCGATCAGCCTCGGCACCCGGACCGGCGGCCGGTGCCTGACGAACGAGCGGTAAGCCGCTATTTCGTGGCGGATCCGCTCCGCCCAGGCGGGGGAGTGGTCCAGAAGACACTTCGCCACGGCCGTGCTGCGCCCCGTCGTCCCGACGAGGATTACGGACCGCCCGGAGCGGCGCAGCACCTGGACCGGGGTGAACTCCGGACAGATCCGGTGCACCGCCGTGATCGCGGTGCGCAGCTGCGCGCCCTGGGGGCCGGAGAGGTCGAGTCTTCCGCTGAGGGGCTGCGTGCCGGGCCCCGCGGCCCGCCGCTGCCGGCCCACGACCGGAACGGCGGCCCCCGTGCGCGCGGGGTCGAGATAGGGGCCGCTGCCCGCCGGACGCGGGCGCAGCGGCCGGGGCGGGGCGGACACGGAGGACGATGCTGCGTACATGGGCGAAACAGATCCCTTCGTGTACCTGCGGTGCCTGCCTGAGAAGTCCTGTGGAGAAGTCCTCGGTCGGCCAGCCCGTCCCGGCCGCCCGGACACACCCTGGGGAGTGTGCCCGTCCTGGGCGACCGGGCCGGGGTGGCGCTTTCCTACCTGACACCCGACGCCCAGTGGCACACCATCTGGCGCACCCTGGCGAACCGTGGCGAATAGTCGCCCGGCAACCGTCACGGGGCTACTGTCAACTCAGCCGAGAACCTGGGGGCTTGACGTGAGCGGACAACCCAACACCCGTCTCTCGGACCTGTTCGGCCTGGCCGGCTGGTCCAAGGGCGAACTCGCGAGGCTGGTCAACCGGCAGGCGGCGGCCATGGGCCACCCCCAGCTGTCGACCGACACCTCCCGGGTGCGGCGTTGGATCGACACGGGAGAGATCCCGCGCGATCCGGTGCCGCGGGTGCTGGCTGCCCTGTTCACCGAGCGTCTCGGCCGTGTCGTGACCATCGAGGACCTCGGTCTGGTACGGCACGGGCGTACGGGGAAACGGCCGGACGGCGGGAAAGCGGAACATCCCGACGGAATGCCGTGGGCGCCCGAACGAACCGCCGCGGTCCTCACCGAATTCACGGGAATGGACCTCATGCTCAACCGACGCGGCTTGGTGGGCGCGGGTGCCGCGCTCACCGCAGGATCCGTACTCAGCGGCGCCATGTACGACTGGCTGCACACCGACCCCACACTCAAGGCCGACGCCCCCGTCCTCGACGACCCTCTGCACGCCGACCCCGCTGGGTTCGACCGCTACGAGGCCGCCCCCATCGGGTACGAGGAGATCGAGGAACTGGAGCGCTCCGTCGAGGTGTTCCGCGCCTGGGACGCGGCCCGCGGCGGCGGGCTGCAGCGCAAGGCCGTGGTGGGGCAGCTCAACGAGGTGGGCGGCATGCTCGCCTACCGTCACCCCGACCAGCTGCAGCGGCGCCTGTGGGGCGTCGCCGCCAACCTGGCCGTCCTCGCGGGCTGGATGTCGCACGACATCGGCCTGGAGCCCACGGCCCAGAAGTACTTCGTCATCGCCGCCCACGCGGCCCGTGAGGGCGGCGACCGGCCGCGTGCCGGGGAGGCGCTCTCCAGAGCGGCTCGCCAGATGGTGCACCTCGGTCGGCCCGACGACGCACTCGATCTGATGAAGCTCGCCAAGTCCGGCTCGGGCGACCAGGTGCTGCCGCGCACCCGGGCGATGCTCTGCACCATCGAGGCCTGGGCACAGGCGTCGATGGGCAAGGGCCAGGCGATGCGCCGCACCCTCGGACAGGCGGAGGACCTCTTCGTCTCCGACCGGGGCGACGTGCCGCCGCCGAGCTGGATGCAGATGTTCCGGGAAGAGGACCTGTACGGCATGCAGGCCCTGGCCTACCGCACGCTGGCCGAGCACGACCCGAGCGCGGCCGCGCACGCCCAGCACTACGCGGAGAGGGCACTGGCCCTGAGGGTCGACGGGCGGCAGCGCTCGAAGATCTTCGACTTCCTTTCCATGGCCTCCGCGTGCTTCATCGCGGACGACCCCGAACAGGCCGACCGGTACGCGCGGCTGGCCCTGATGTCGATGGGATCGAACTCGTCCCACCGCACCTGGGACCGGCTGCGTGAGATGTACCGGCTGACCGCCGAGTACTCCAACTACCCGAAGATCCAGCAACTGCGGGAGGAGATCAAGCTCGCCCTGCCCAAGGCCAGGAGCAGGGGGACCACCAGCAGCGCACGGGCATAGGGGGCCTGTGCGCCTCTAGTCACTCACCTCGGCGATGAGCACACAGGCCTCGTCCTCGCGCTCGGTCTCGCCGAACTCCTCGACCACCGCGCGCACACAGTCCTGAGCGGTGCCCGCCGCCCCGAACCGCGGGGCCAGGGCGAGGAGACGGTCCAGGGAGTCCCCTCCGCTGTGCCCGGGCACGAGTCCGTCGGTGTGCAGCAGGAGCAGGTCGCCCGGTTCCAGGGTCGCTTCGGCCTGCCCGTACCCGGCTCCCGAGGTGGCTCCGAGCAGTACGCCGTCCGGCATGTCCAGCACGCGCCCCGTCCCGTCGCGGAACAGCAGCGGGGCGGGGTGTCCTGCCTGCGCCCAGGTCAGGGTGCGGGTGGTGGGCCGGTAGCGGCAGCAGACGGCGCTGCCCAGCGCGGGTTGCACGGTGGCGTCGAGCAACTGGTTGAGCAGCGACATCAGCCGGCCCGGCTGGGCGCCGGCCATCGCCATGCCCCGTACGGCGCCGAGCAGCATGGCCATGCCCGAGGTGACGGCGACACCGTGTCCGGTGAGGTCGCCGACGCTGAGCAGGGTGTCGCCGTCGGCGAGCTCCAGCGCGTCGTACCAGTCGCCGCCGAGCAGCGCGCTGGTTCCGGACGGCAGGTAGTGGGCGGCGACGTCGAGGGCGCCCGGCCCCCGGCGCGGCAGCCGCAGCGTGCCGCGGCCCGGGGGCAGCACGGCCTCCTGGAGTTCGACGGCGAGACGCTGCTCGGTCTGGGCGCGCCTGCGGTGGTGCTGCATCGAGTCACGGCTCTCGCGCACCGCCCGCTGGCTGCACCGCAGTTCGCTGACGTCCCGCAGGACGGCCCACATCGAGGCGGTGCTGCCGTCGCCGCCGAGCACCGGCTCGCCCATCATGTGCACGGTCCGCACGCCGCCGTCGGGGCGTACGACGCGGAACTCGCCGTCGATCGGCCGGGCGTCGACCAGGCAGTCGGTGACCATCCCGGTCAGCATGGGCCGGTCCTCGTCCAGTACCAGTGACGGCAGTTCGTCGAGGCCGAGCGCGGGCGTGGCCGGGTCGCGGCCGAGGATCCGGTACAGCTCGGCGGACCAGCCGGCCTCGTCCGTGAGGAGGTTCCACTCGGCGCTGCCGACCCGGCTGAGCAGCGACGCATGGGTGGGACCGGTCGGCTGCCGCAGGGGCCCGGGGTCCACGGCCTCGGGCAGCGGCGCCGGGCCGTCCCGCAGCTGGGCCAGGTGCTCGTCGAGGTCGTTGAGCTGATGCAGCGCCAGGTCGTACAGAGCCCGCTGCCAGCGTTCCTGGGGGTCCGCGGTGCCGCTCCTGGTGTCCCGTCTCACCGCGTCCACATCGCCCTTGAGCCGCCGCGTCTGCGATATCAACGCCTCGACCGAGCCGCGGTCCGGCGGCTGGGCGGCGGGGCGGTCCGCGGAGACATGGGACGGCATGACGCACTCCGATGAGGGGACGGTACGGTCAGGACGGGCGGGGGGACCGGTTACGACTGTCGCACAGCCCGCGACGCCCTGTAAGGGATTTGGCAACACACGATACGGTGGTGCTTCTGGCATATGTCAGAGTCTTCACGGGCAGGTCGACCCCGGTGAACGGCGTACGCGCCCTGGCCGGGCAAGTCGTAGAACGACTACGTGACTTGACCTGCTTTTCGAGCTTCCCTTGTCGCGCTGGCGCGGTTGTTCGACGTGCCTGTGTTCGCAGTGTCGCGGTCTCGGCCAACCACGGCAACTCTGTCCGAATTTCGCGTCATGCGAAGGGCTCGAACGGAGTCCTACAGGCATGGACATCACTCTCGAGCAACCCGCGCGTGCCCGGCTGATCACGGCCGAGGACCAGGAGGTCCCGGTGCCCGCCACGCTCCGCTACACGTCCGCCGACCCGCTGGCCGTGTTCGTCGACTTCCCGGCCGAGGTCACCCTCGGCGGCCAGGAGGTCACCTGGACCTTCGCGCGCTCGTTGCTCGACCAGGGCATCAGCACCCCGGCGGGACGCGGTGACGTGCACATCTGGCCCTGCGGCCGGGGCCGTACGGCCGTGGAGTTCCACTCGCCGCACGGGCTGGCCCTGCTGCACTTCGACACCCAGGCGCTCTACCGCTTCCTCCAGCGCACCTACGAGGCGGTCGTGCCCGGGGAGGAGGACGTCGCGGCGGTCGTGGAGCGGGGACTGAGCGCTCTGTTCGGCGGCGTGTGAGGACCGGCCTCGCGCTGCCGTCCCGCACCTCGGCCGCTGTTCACCCGCGTCTCACCGCCCCGGCCCCGACCCCGTCCACCACCTCGCGCACCTCGGCACTTCCTCCCGCTTCGCCGTGGAGCCCGGCACCGGTGGGCTCGCCTTCTGGTTCAGGATGTCCAACTCGGGTGCTGCGGCAGCGGAGTTCACGATCATTCGCGCCCGTTCACCGGCCGTCCGGAGACGGGCGCCGCGAGCGTCAGCGGCCGAGCTCCGCGTACAGCTCCGGGCGTGCGGCGAGTTCGACGGCCGTGCGGCGGCCCGACTCCAGCGCCCGGACCCCGGCCTCGGCGACGGCGGAGGACGCGTAGCCGTCCCAGACGCTCGCCCCGGTGACCCGCCCCTGCCGGGTGGCGTCGACCCAGGCCTGAAGCTCGCGGTCGTAGGCGTCGGCGAACCGGACCAGGTAGTCCTGCGCCACCTCCTCCCGGGCGGTGCCCCCGGAGGTGACCAGCATCGTGTGGTCCTCGCCGATCCGGGCGCTGCCGCGTTCGCAGACGGCCTCGCAGCGCACCTGGTAGCCGAAACCGCAGTTGACGAAGACCTCGACGTCGACCAGGGCACCGCCGTCGGTCTCGAAGAGCACCAGTTGCGGGTCGAGCAGCCCCTCGGGGGCTCCCGAGGAGGGCCGTGGCCGCAGCACGGTGACCGCGGTCGGCTCCTGGCCGAGCAGCCAGCGGGCCGCGTCGATCTCGTGCGAGACCGAGCTGTCGATCAGCATGGCGCTGGTGAAACCGGGCGGCGAGGAGACGTTGCGGTGGACGCAGTGCAGCATCAGCGGCCGGCCCAGACCGCCGCCGTCCAGCAGGGACTTCAGGCGCCGGTACTCGGTGTCGTAGCGCCGCATGAAACCGATCTGGGCCAGCCGGCGCCCGAGCCCGGCCTCCGCCTCCACCACCCGCAGCGCGCCGGTGGAGTCCGGCACCATGGGTTTCTCGCACAGCACCGGCAGCCCGCGCGCGAAGGCCGCGAGCAGCGGCTCCTCGTGGGCCGGGCCGGGGGAGACGATCAGGACGGCCTCGACGCCGGGCGCCTCCAGGGCGGCCTGCGGTTCGGCGTGGACCGTGACGCCCTCCAGCCCGGCCACCGCCTCCTTGGCGCGGTCGAGGTCGGGGTCGGCCACGGCCGCCACCCTCGCGCCGCTCACCACCTGGTCGAGCCGTCGTATGTGGTCCGCCCCCATGTGCCCGGCACCCAGTACCGCGACGCCCAACAGCTCAGCCACGCCCGTGCTCCCTCTCAGCCGACGCCGGTGATCGCTTCGTAGCGTAGACGCCGGCCGGGAGCGGGCGGGGTGGTCAGTAGCGCAGTACGCCGGCGATGCCGTCGGCGTCGCCCAGGGTGCCGTCCGGGAGGAAGCGGACGTCGGCGCCGGTCTCCAGGCACTGTTCGACGATCTCGTCCACGATGTCGTCGCGGGCGTCGAGGTCGCCGGTCAGCGCCGGGATCAGGTGGTCGCCGTCGTCGCGGACCGTGGTGCGGTAGTTCTCCTCCACGGCGAGGAGGCGGACGCGGCCCTCGCGGGCGTTCTGCCAGACCTCGTCGACACCGGCCGCGAACGTCTTGTGGCCGCGCGCGGATTCGAGTTCCCGGGAGACCGTCGAGGTGGTCCGGCGGGACTCGGCCTCCAGATGCGGCCGGATCGCCTGCCACACGGCATCCGGCCCGCCGTGCGCGAGACCGCCGTGCCGCACGGGGATGCTGTTCCGGGCGACGTTGCCGAGTTCGTCCCACAGGGCCAGGGCCGCCTGTTCGCCGGTGACGTAGAGCGGCCGGGGATCGGCGCGCAGCAGCGCGGCCATCGTGGCGTCCGCGTCGCGCAGGAAGCGCTTGGTGCCCTCGTCGCGGAAGGTGCTGGGGACGTCGCCGATCTGTTCCTGGCGTTCGGAGTCGAAGTTCTCCTGGTCGCGGCGGAGCGGGAACCCGCCGGCCTCGCTCGGGGTGACCCGGTCGACCCCGCCGTTCCACAGCGTGATGCGGTCGGCCGAGACCGACAGCACCCAGAACGGCCGTTCGGCGGCGTGCGCGGAGACCAGGTTGCGGGTGAGGAAGGTGTCCGCGAGCACCACGCGTTCGGGCACGCTGCGGGCCAGCGACCACACCTGGTGCTCACCGGGCGCGGCGAAGATCACCAGGCCGTCCTCGGCATGGGCGAGATCGACCTCGGCGAGCGCGCGGTCGAGCTGGTCGACGACTTCGGAACGCCGCTCCCGGGTGATCGCGGGATCGGACTCCAGCTGCTTCTTCGCCTCGGCCACGACATTGCGCAGCCGGACGGGATCCTGGGCGTTGTCGGGCTCGCGGCGGTGCGTCGGCGTCAGCACGGAGACGGCGGGGTAGGGACGCGGGCGGCGCAGCTCGGCAAGGGTCGTGGGACTCAGTGCGTGCTCCATACCAGCACCATAGGGCCGATTCGCGATTGCGGCATTTGGGGTAATCGACGCCGTGCCGGTCGTGAGGTGTGCTCCGTGCCTCGGCCGCGGCCCGCCGTCCGGTGACGGCGGAGGGCGTGGACGGTTACCGTACCCGCCAGTAACCGGATCGCGCCCCAGGAGGCCCCCATGCCGCAGCTCGAAGTCGACGGAGCGGTGCTGGCGTACGACGACGAGGGGCCCCGGGACGGCGCCGCCGCACCGCTGGTGTTCCTCCACGGCTGGACCGCCGACCGGCACCGCTGGGACCACCAGGTGGCCCACTTCTCCCCGCACCGCCGGGTGATCCGCCTCGACCTGCGCGGCCACGGCGAGAGCACCGGGGCCGGGGTGGGGACGGTCGCCGAGCTGGCCCGGGACGTCGTCGCCCTCCTCGACCACCTGGAGGTGGAGCGCTTCGTCCCCGTCGGGCACTCCATGGGCGGCATGATCGCCCAGACCCTCGCGCTCGCCCACCCCGGGCGGGTCGAGCGGATGGTCCTGGTCGACTCCATCGCCCGGATGACGTACAGCCGCGGCCGCGGGCTGCTGATGGCGGCCTCGACCCTGGTGCCGTTCAGGCTGTTCGTCGCCGCCAACATCCAGCGCGCCTTCGCGCCCGGACACCCCCGCGAGGAGGTCCGGGAGTACGTCCGCGCCTCCGCCGCCACCCCGCGCGAGGTCGTCATGACCCTGTACGGCGCCATGCGCGCCTTCGACGTCCTCGACCGCGTCGGCGAGATCACCGCGCCCACGCTGATGGTGCACGGCTACCACGACGTCCAGTTGCCGGTACGGCAGATGCTGCGGATGGCCAAGGCCTACCCGGACGCGGAGGTCCGCATCGTCGACGCCGGCCATGAGCTGCCGGTGGAGCGGCCGGCCGAGCTGACGGCGGCCGTGGACCGGTTCGTGACCGCGAAGCCGTAGCGCGGGCGGCGGTGCCGACGGCGGCCCGGCCGGGGAAAGCCGGGCCGCCGGTTTGCTTGGTGAACTTTTTGCTGTTGGCCGGTTCCGGGCGGGCGGCGCCGCCGTGCGGCGGGTGCGCGGCCCTCGTTAGGGCAAAGCGCGGCCGAAAGGGTGGGGGGAGGGCGGCCGCCCGTGTTACGGCCAGGTTGACCGGCCCGGACCCGCGGCGCACGCTCGTTATATAGGTGCCAAGTACAAGTGGTTCGCTCGGGCAATCGTCTTCCCGGTGAAAGCGCAGGTGGCGTCCGTGCCCGGCCGACCGGCAGCAGGAGGTAACGCATGTGTGGCATCACCGGCTGGGTCTCCTTCGACCGTGACCTCACCACCGAGACGCGCACATTGGATGCAATGACGGAGACCATGGCCTGCCGCGGCCCCGACGACCGGGGCGTCTGGACCGAGGGGCCCGCCGCCCTGGGACACCGCCGGCTCGCGATCATCGACCTGCCCGGCGGCCGCCAGCCCATGACCGTCCGGACCCCGCACGGCACCGTCGCCATGGTCTACTCCGGCGAGGCCTACAACTTCACCGAACTGCGCCGTGAACTGACCGACCGCGGCCACGAGTTCACCACCGACTCGGACACCGAGGCGGTGCTGCGCGGCTATGTGGAGTGGGGCGACGCCGTCGCCGAGCGGCTCAACGGCATGTACGCCTTCGCCGTCTGGGACGGCCGCCACGACAAGCTCGTGATGATCCGCGACCGCATGGGCATCAAGCCCTTCTACCTGTACCCGACCCCCGACGGCGTCCTGTTCGGCTCCGAACCGAAGGCGATCCTGGCCAACCCGCTGGTCCGCCCCCGGGTCGGCCTGGACGGACTGCGCGAGCTGTTCACCCTGGTCAAGACCCCCGGACACGCCGTCTGGGAGGGCATGCGCGAGGTCGAGCCCGGCACCGTCGTCACCGTCGACCGCGACGGTCTGCGCACCCGGGTCTACTGGCGGCTGGAGACCCGCCCGCACCCCGACGACCGCGACACCACCGTCGCCACCGTCCGCGAACTCCTCGACGACATCGTGCGCCGCCAGCTGGTCGCCGACGTGCCCCGCTGCACCCTGCTCTCCGGCGGCCTCGACTCCTCCGCCATGACCGCACTGGCCGCCCGGCAGCTCGGCGCGCACGGCGAGAAGGTCCGCAGCTTCGCCGTCGACTTCGTCGGCCAGGCCGACAACTTCGTCGCCGACGAACTGCGCGGCACCCCCGACACGCCCTTCGTGCACGACGTGGCCCGCCTCGCCCGCACCGACCACCAGGACATCGTCCTGGACGCGGGCAGCCTCGCCGACCCGGCGATCCGCGAGCGGGTCATCCGGGCCCGCGACCTGCCGGCCGGCTTCGGGGACATGGACTCCTCCCTCCTGCTGCTCTTCCGGGCCGTGCGCGACCAGTCCACCGTCGCGCTCTCCGGCGAGTCCGCCGACGAGGTGTTCGGCGGCTACCTCCAGTTCTTCGACGAGGGCGCCCGCACCGCCGAGACCTTCCCCTGGCTGTTCCGGTTGGCCCAGCACTTCGGTGACGACTCCGACGTCCTGCGCGCCGACCTCACCAAGACCCTGGACCTGGAGTCGTACGTCGGCGACTCCTACCGCTCCGCCGTCACCGGCATCCAGCGCCTCGACGGCGAGAGCGACCTCGAACACCGGATGCGCCGCATGAGCCACCTGCACCTCACCCGCTTCGTCCGCGCCCTGCTCGACCGCAAGGACCGGATGAGCATGGCCGTCGGCCTGGAGGTCCGGGTGCCGTTCTGCGACCACCGGCTCGTCGAGTACGTCTACAACGCCCCCTGGGCCCTCAAGTCCTTCGACGGCCGGGAGAAGACCCTGCTGCGCGAGGCCACCCGGGACGTGCTCCCGCGGTCCGTGTACGACCGGGTCAAGAGCCCCTACCCGTCCACCCAGGACCCGGCGTACGGCAGGGCCCTCCAGGACCAGGTCAGGGACCTGCTGGCCCGGCCCGACCACCGGGTCTTCGACCTCGTCGACCGCGAGAAGGTGCAACGTGCCGCGGGGCGGACCGACCTGACCGCCCAGGCCGCCCGGCGCGGTCTGGAACGCACCCTCGACCTGGCCCACTGGATCGACCTCTACAACCCGGAGCTCACCCTCTCCTGAGCCCTCACCCCGACGACCCGGTGACGGCGCTCCAGCCCCCGCCGTCGCGCGGGCAGGAACTGCCGTCGGCCGGCAGGTCGCCGTAGAGCAGGAAGTCGTCGACCTTGCGGTGCACGCACTTGGAGGACGTGTACCCGGTGTGGCCGTCGCCCTTGTTGTCCAGCACCACGGCCGACGGCCCGAGCCGCTTCGCCGTCTCGACGGTCCAGCGGTACGGCGTCGCCGGGTCGCCGCGCGTGCCCACGAGCAGCATCCGCGCGGAGGACACGTTCTTCACCTCGTCCCGGATGAAGTCCGTACCGCGCGGCCGGCCGTAGCAGAGCAGCACCTGGGTGAGCCGGAACCTGCCGAAGACCGGGGACGCCCGCTGGTACTCCTCGGCCAGCCGCGCCACGTCCCGGGTGAGCTGCCCGGCGCTCGGCCGGTCCGGGTCGTCGGCGCAGTCGACCGCCATCAACGCCGCCGACAGGTTGTCCACGGGGATGTCCCCGGAGTCGACCAGCCCGCCGCCGCCCTTGTCCTTCCGGACCACCGGGAGGGCGTAGCCGCCGGACGCGAAGTTCTGCACCCCCCGGGTGTCACCGTCCTCGGTCAGCGTGGCCAGCGCCCGCTCCAGCAGCGGCCACAGCTCCTTGCTGTACAGCCCCTGCCCGACGGCGGCCACCAGGTCCTGACCGGAGAAGTCGCCGCCGAACTCGGACGGCACCGGGTTCTCGTCGAGCGAGCGCACCAGCCGTACGACGGCCTCCCCGGCCTTGCGCCGGTCCTGCCCGAACGGACACGCGAGGTCGGTGACGCACCAGTCCAGGAAGTCGTCCAGCGCCGTCTGCTGCCCCTGGGCGCCCGCCACCCCCTGCTCGGCCAGCGACTCGGTCAGCGTGTCCACCCCGTCCAGGACCATCCGGCCCACCTTGTCCGGGAACTGCGCCGCGTACACCGCGCCCAGTCTGGTGCCGTACGAGAAGCCCAGGTAGTTCAGCTTGTCGTCGCCGAGCGCCTGACGGACGACGTCCAGGTCCCGGGAGGCGTTCACGGTGCCTATGTGCGCCAGCACGGGGCCCGAGTTCTCGGTGCACCGCACCGTCAGCTGCCGCAGCAGTCTCAGCAGCGCCTGGGGGTGGGCGGCGTCCGGCACCTTCTCCGTGCCGCCGTCGTCCGAGGGGTCCCCGGTGTCCTCGCCGCAGCTGACGGGGGAGGAGCGGCCGACCCCGCGCGGGTCGAAGCCGACCACGTCGTAGCCGTTGGTCAGGCTCATGAAGTCCTTGCCGGACTGTCCGAGCCCGCTGACGCCCGAGCCGCCCGGGCCGCCGAAGTTCAGCAGCACCGAGCCCCGTGACGGGCCGGTCGCCCGGTAGCGGGACAGCGCCAGGTCGAGGGTGCCGCCGGCCGGTTTCGCGTAGTCGAGCGGGACGGTGACCCTGCCGCACTGCATGTCCTTGGGCAGCTCCGTGTCCTCGCACGCCGTCCAGCGGACCTTCTGCCGGTAGAACCGGGCCAGGTCGGGCTCGGAGCGCCCGTCGCCCGCCGCGGCGGCCCCGGGCAGGCCCGCGCCGATCAGTGCCAGCGCGACGGCTCCGGCGCCGGCGCAGCGCCGCAGGCCGGGCCGGGTACGGGGCATGGCCGGCATCGAGGGCCTCCAGGGACGCTCCGTGACGGACCGGGAACAGGACTTTCGCTCACCATAAGCGGGTCCCGCGGCCCACGCCTCCCGGCGGACGGGCCGCTGCGGGGGCCGCATTCCGCACGCGATCACCTGCTTCGGACCCCTTGTGCACCTTTGCCACCGGTTCGATATCGGTGTCACTCGATGGGGTGAAAGAGAGATAAGCCATAACTCTGCCGGTTCGTCTGCGTTTTAACCGGTGCGGGCGAGCGCCCGCAATCTTGTCTGGAAGGCAGGGAACCTATGAGACGGGTTACCCGAAACGGTGTGATCGCCGTCGCCGCCGCCTCCGGTGCGATGGCCATGACGGTCCCGGCCTGGGCCGACGCGGGCGCGGACGGCGTCGCGGCCGGCTCGCCCGGGGTGGTCTCCGGCAACGGCATCCAGTTGCCGGTCCACCTCCCGGTGAGCGTGTGCGGCAACACCGTGAACGTGGTGGGGCTGCTGAACCCGGCGGCCGGCAACACCTGCGCGAACACCGGCGGCGGCGCGCACGCCGCGCCCGGCGGTTCGGCCTCGTCCGGCGGGGCGTCCGCGCGGGGCACCGAGCAGGGCTCGCCCGGGCTGGTCTCCGGCAACGGCATCCAGTTGCCGGTCGACCTCCCGGTGAACGTCAGCGGCAACAGCGTGGACGTGGTCGGCATCCTCAACCCGGTCCTCGGCAACACCGCGGTGAACACCTCCGTCGACCACCCGAGCACGCCGGAGATCCCCACCCCGCGGCCGCCCGTCTCGGAGCCGCCCGTCGCCGAGCCGCCCGCCCCGACGAAGCACTACCCGGACCCGAAGCCCGTGGTGCCGCCGGCCGCGACCACCCTGGCCCACACGGGGACGGACCTGGCCGGTCCGGCCGCCGCGGCCAGTGCGGCGCTCCTGATCAGCGGGGCCGCGCTGTACCGGCGCTACCGCCCGGACCGCAGGGGCTGACCCGCCGGCTGCCGGCCCCGCGGTCTGCCGCCGGGGCGGGCCGACGCGGCGCGTGACGAGGCGGACCCCACCGGCCCCCGCCCGGTGAGGTCCGCCTCGTCATGCCCGGACCTCGTCATGCCCGGACCTCGTCATGCCCGGACCTCGTCCTGCCCGGGCCTGGTGCGGCGATGCGGCCGGACCCAATACGACCGGACCCGGTGCGGCCGGCCGGTCCGCCTGCGGGTCCCGCGGAACCGGACGGTGGCCTGATCCCGGTGTGGTGGGCCGGCCGGTGGTCGGGAAGGATGCCGCGGGCGCGGTGCCGGTCACCGCGCCGTTCGTCCGGCCCCACCACGGAATGGAGCGCACCGATGGCCTCTCCGGCACCCGAGGACCTCGTCGTCACCCGGGCCACGCTCGACGACTGGACGGTGGTCCGCGCCTGGGCGGCGGACGAGGGCTGGAATCCGGGGCTGTCGGACGCCCCGGCCTTCTTCGCCCAGGACCCCGAGGGGTTCTTCCTCGGCCGCGTCGACGGGCAACCGGTCTCGGCCGTCTCCGTCGTCAACCACGGCGCCGACCACGCCTTCCTCGGCTTCTACCTGGTCCGGCCCGACCTGCGTGGCCACGGCCACGGCCTCACCACCTGGAAGACCGCCCTGGCCCACGCCGGCGACCGCACGGTCGGCCTGGACGGCGTGGTCGCCCAGCAGGAGAACTACCGCCGGTCCGGCTTCGAACTCGCCTACCGCACGGTCCGGTTCACCGGCGCGGTCCCGGCCGGCGCCCACCCCGAGCGGGTCCGCCCCGCGCACGCCGCCGACCTGGCGGCGGTCACCGCCTACGACAGCGTCTGCCACCCGGCGGACCGGCCGCGCTTCGTGGCCGCGTGGCTCACCGGCCCCGGACACCGGGCGTTCGTCCGCCATGACGGCGACCGCCTCACCGGCTACGGCGTGATCCGTCCCGGCCACGACGTGCCGCGCATCGGCCCTCTCTTCGCCGACACCGCCGAGGACGCCCGCGCCCTGTTCGCCGCCCTCACCGCCGAGGCGGCCGGCGGCCCCGTCGCCATCGACGTGCCGGAGACCAGCCCGGCGGGCGTCGCCCTCGCCGAAGAGGCAGGTTTCACCGCCTCGTTCGAGACCGCCCGCATGTACACGGGCCCGGTCCGCGACCACGCCCGGGACCGGATCTTCGGCGTCACCACGCTCGAACTCGGCTGAGCCGCCGCGCCGGAAAACGCGTTGCCGGGGCCGCGTCCGGATGCTTGAGTGCGCGGATGGATCGACAGGCGGTGCTCGCTCGCTACGACCGTGACGTGCGCGAGGGCGCCCGGCCCGACGGCCCCGGCGCCCGTGTCGAACGGGCCGGGGCGGTGGTGCGCCAGGTCGCGGACGACGACGGGTGGAACGGCGTCCTGTGGACGGACCTGGACGGGACGACCGCGGACCGCGCGATCGCCGAGCAGATCGGCTGCTTCACCGGACTGGGCCGCCGCACGTTCGAGTGGAAGCTCTACGGCCACGACCTGCCGTCGGACCTGGGCGCGCGGCTGGCCGCGGCCGGGTTCGTGCCCGAGCCGCCCGAGACCCTCATGGTCGCCGAGGTCGGCGCGGTGGCCCTCGACGCCGTGCTCCCCGAGGGGGTCCGGGTGGTGCCCGCCACGGACGCGGCGGGCGTCGGGCTCGTGGTGGAGGTCCACGAGAAGGCCTTCGGCACGGACGGTTCGGGGCTGCGGCACCGGCTGCTCGCGCGGCTGGCCGAGCGGCCCGGCACCGCGGTCGCCGTCGTGGCCCTGGCCGGGGACGAGCCGGTGAGCTCGGCCCGCCTGGAACTCGTGCCCGGGACGCCGTTCGCCGGACTGTGGGGCGGCGGCACGGTGGCGCGGTGGCGGGGGCGCGGGCTCTACCGCGCCCTGGTCGCTCACCGCGCGCGTGTCGCCGCGGCCCACGGTTGCCGGTATCTCCAGGTGGACGCCTCGTCCATGAGCCGGCCGATCCTCGGCCGGCTCGGTTTCCACGCGCTGACCACGACCACGCCGTACGTGTACGCGGGCTGAGCGCCCCGCGCCGACGTCACCGGCGCGACCTCGTCCGGTCCAGGGCCGCCACCCCGACCGCCGCCAGGGCGATCTGGATGAACCACTCGATCCAGTCCGGGCCCTTGGTGTCGGCCACCCCGAAGCCCGCCGCGATCGCCGAGCCCAGCAGTGCCGCCACGATGCCGACGACGATGGTCAGCAGCAGGCCGATGTGCTGCCGGCCGGGAACGACCAGGCGCCCCAGGACGCCGATGACGAGCCCGATGATGATGGCGCTGATGATGCCCGAGATCTCCATGTCCGCCCCTCCTCGTGTGAATCCCGCTGCTGTGCAATCTGCCCGCTGAATCCGGAGCCAGTCCCCTCCCGTTGTTTACGGCGGTTTTCTGTTCACCGATCCGACATGCCATGTACCTTTCAAAGAGTCAACGCGTGTAGAAATCTCGACCAGGTTCTACGCGCGCAGAGTTGGCGCCCGCCGCACCGCCTCTACCCCACCCCTCATGGAGGTTCGCCGGATGCTTGGATCCAGCAGATCCCGCCACAGACTCACCACCGCCCTGGCCGGACTCGGACTGCTCCTGACCGGGGCCGCTCTCCAGGTCGGCACCGCGGCCGCGCCCGCCCACGCGGCCACCACCTACCGCGTCCTGTTCGACGACGGCCACGCCGAGGAAGCCGGCAACGCGGACTGGATCATCTCCACCAGCAAGCCCGATCCGCTCTCCGAGGACTCCTCCCCGTCGTCCGAGACGGACTGGACCGGCGCCCTCTCCTCCTGGGGCGTCGACCTGCAGAAGACGGGCAGCTACAGCCTGAAGACCGCCACCAGCGCGCTGACGTACGGCGGTTCGTCGACGACCGACCTGTCGAACTTCGACGCGCTGGTCCTGCCCGAGCCCAACACGCTGTTCACGACCGCAGAGAAGACCGCGATCATGAACTTCGTGAACAACGGCGGCGGACTGTTCATGATCTCCGACCACACCGGCGCCGACCGCAACAGCGACGGTGAGGACGCGGTCGAGATCCTCAACGACCTGATGACGAACAACAGCGTCGACTCGACCGACCCGTTCGGGTTCTCGATCGACTCGCTCGACATCAGCTCCGGCTACCCGGCCGCGATCAGCGACAGCAGCGACCCGGTGCTCAACGGCGCCTACGGCACGGTCACCAAGAGCCTGATCGCCGACGGCACCACCGCAACCCTCACGCCCGCCGACAACTCCAACGTCAAGGGCCTGGTGTACCGCAGCGGTTACTCCGGCAACACCGGAGCCTTCTTCCTCACCAGCACCTTCGGCAGCGGCCGCGTCGCCTTCTGGGGCGACAGCTCCCCGATCGACGACGGCACCGGCCAGTCCGGCAACACGCTGTACGACGGATGGAACGACAGCGGCGCCACCAACGCGGCCCTCGCCCTCAACGCCACCGCCTGGCTCACCGGCGCGAGCAGCGGCAGCAGCGGTGGCGGCGGTGGCGGGTCCGGCACCTGCACCGCCGCCCAGCTCCTCGGCAACAACGGCTTCGAGTCGGGCAGCACCACCTGGAGCGCCACCAGCGGCGTCATCACCAACTCCAGCAGCGAGTCCGCCCGTACCGGCTCGTACTACGCCTGGCTGGACGGCTACGGCTCCTCGCACACCGACACGCTCTCCCAGTCGGTGACGATCCCGTCCGGCTGCACCACCGCCGCCCTGAGCTTCTACCTGCACATCGACACGGCGGAGACCACCACCAGCACGGCGTACGACACGCTCAAGGTCCAGGTCCTCAACAGCTCCGGCACCGTGCTGAGCACTCTGGCGACCTACTCCAACCTCAACGCGGCCAGCGGCTACACCCAGCGCAGCTTCAGCCTGGCGAGCTACGCGGGCCAGACCGTGACGCTCAAGTTCACCGGCGCCGAGGGATCCACCCTGCAGACGTCGTTCGTCCTCGACGACACGGCTCTCAACGTGAGTTGAACCGAGGTGTCGGGGCCCGGCCGGAGTCCCCGGCCGGGCCCCGTCCGTTCAGCGCGCCGGGAACGTCCGCTCCTGCGCGTTCCAGCCCGAGACCCGCACCTGGGGGGCCGAGCCGTGCAGGTCGGCCGTGCGGTAGGTGGCCGTCAGGGTCGCCGTCTCACCCGGCCAGAGGCTGACCTGGTTGTCCGACCAGCGCACCGGCAGCACCGGCCGGCCGTCGGCGTCCACGAGATGGACGTCGGTCAGCAGGGACGGGGTCCCGCCCGTGCCCGTGTCGCGGACCGTGACGGTGGTGGTCGACGTGCCCCCCGAGTCCCTCGTGGACGCCGTCGCCGTGACCGGGACCCGGTCCATGGACGACAGTCCGGTGAGGTCCGCGTAGCCCGTCGTGGGGGTGTAGTACCAGTCGGTCCTCGCCCAGTCGAGGGTGTCGGCCTTGGCGGACAGCCAGTAGACGTTGCGGCTCACCTCCCGGCCGTCGGCGTCGGTGAGGACCAGCCGGGCCAGGTAGGTGGACGGCAGCCCGCTCACCGACGCCGGCAGCGTGAGCGCGGTGGTGTGCGCCCCCTCGCCCCCGACCGAGACACCGCTGACGGTCCGGTCGTACCTCTGGGTGCCGTCGGGGTCGAACAGGGTGGCCCGGACGGTGAGTCCGGAGGCCGGTGCCGGCCGGTTGCCGACCACCTCGACCGAGCCGTTGTCGTACGAGTACTGGACGTGCAGGGGCTCGTTGGCCTTCTTCGCGCCGAAGTAGGCGCCGCCCTGGTCGAGGTAACGGTCCATCAGCTGCCAGTGCAGGGAGGTCCAGCCGCTGTTGAACATCCAGTAGACGATCCCGGTCGAGGGCTTCGAGGCGTCGGTCTGGTTGCGCCCGTACGCCTCGTACTGCGCCCGGACGTTCTCGTACTGGGCGAGCTGGGCCTTGCGGACGTAGTCGGTCAGGCTCGTGGGGGCGCCGTAGCGGCCGGTGAGCGCGGCGTCGTAGAGCTTCAGGGTGCCGAAGGTCGCGGACGGCGAGCGGTGGTACTGCTTGGCGTCCGGGTTCTTCCAGAGGGTGTCGAGTTCGGCCGGGGTCATCATCCGGCGCAGGGTGTCGAGGGTGGGGATGTCCGGGCCCGCGCTGGTCTCGGAGTTGAAGCCGGTGGCGCCGCCCTCGCGCTTGGCGTACCAGTAGCCCGGCGGGACCCAGTCGTAGGGGCCGCTCATCTTCATGCCCGAACCGCCCAGCTGCGGCGCCGACTTGTCCGAGGCGGCGGGGACCACCGGGACGGCCCAGTCGGCGGCGTTCAGGGCGTCCAGGTAGTTCTTCTCGATCTTCGCGTCGGGTGCGGCGTCGCTGCCGACCAGGAAGGAGACGACGCTCGGGTGGTCACGCAGCCGGGCGGCCTCGGCGGCCATCGAGGCCTGGGCGACCCGGTAGTCGGCGGCGGTCCACTTCTCCCCGCTGCCTTCGCTGTTGACCTGCCCCTCCCACTTGTCGCAGCACTCCCAGCCGGGCAGGGTGAGGACGCCCAGGCGGTCGGCGAGCCCGAAGAACTCGTCGGGCTCGATGTGGCCTTCCAGCCGGATGGTGTTCAGGCCCAGGTCGAGGGCGTACCTCAGGCGGTCCTCGGCGTAGGCGCGGTCCCAGCGCAGGAACTCGTCCGGTGACCAGCCGCCGCCCTTGACGAGCAGCCGGCGGCCGTTGACCGAGTACTGGCGGGCGCCGTCGGAGTTCAGCGGGGCGCGGACGTCCCGGATGCCGAAGTCCTCGTGGGCGGTGTCCGAGACCGTGCCGGCGACGGACACGGTGAGGTCGAGAGCGTAGAGCGGCTGGCCGCCCATGCCCGCCGGCCACCACACCCTGGGGGAGTCCAGGTGCAGACCGGGGGTGTCGGCGGGGGTGAGGACGACGCTCCTGGTCTCGTGGGCGGCGAGCGTGACCGACCTGGTGAGTGCGACCCCGGCGACGGTGCCGGAGACCTCGGCGGTGACCGGCGCGTCCGAGTCGTTGCGGACCTGCGCCTTCACGGTCAGGTCGGCCGTCGCGAGGGAGGGCACCGCGAGCTTCGTCACCACGTGCGCGTCGCGCAGCGCCACCGGGCCGCCGCGCCGGACCAGGACGTCACGGACGATGCCCATGTTCTGGTCGGGCGGCGGCTGGAGCCAGTCGAGCCAGCCCATGGTGAGGTTCTTGTTCGGGTCGTTGGGCCGGATGCGGAAGGCCACCGTGTTCGTGCCGGCCGTCACCAGGGAGGTGACGTCCAGTTCGTGGTGGGTGTAGGCGCCGGTGACCTCGTCGGTGGTGGCGACCCGGTGGCCGTTGACGTACACGTCGGCGGCCGAGATCACCCCGCTGAAGTCCAGGTAGGTGCGCCGGGAGGGATCGGCGACCGTGAAGTCGCCGCGGTACCACCAGGGCACCTGGAAGAGCGACTTGGGGATCTTCTGGAGGTTGGTGGAGACGAACGGGTCGTCGTACACGCCGTCGGCGAGCAGCGCGGCCAGGACCGTGGAGCGGGGCCCCGCCGGATACCAGCCCTTCGCCGGGTAGCCCGGGGAGGAGATTTCCGCCGCGGTGTCGCCCACCTCGGCCGTCGAGCGGATCGCGAAGCCCGCCAGGGGAGTGGCGGAGCCCGCGGCGGACGGCACCCGGGTGATCCTGGGGTGGCCGTGCGAGGGTGGCTCGGGCGTGGCCCCGGCCGGCTTCCTGGCGCCGGCCCAGGCGCTCGTGTTCAGTGAGCAGAGCAGGCCGAGGGCCACGGTGGCCGTGGCGAGGCGCCGTCCGGGGGCGGGGCGAGGGAACACGGTGGTCTCCAGCCTCGTAAAGTTAGGAAACTTTACTAACCCGACTCAAGCTAGGATTCCGCTGACGGTGTGTCAAACATGCTGGCCTCCGAGCGAGTTGGCGTCGCCCTGGGCGGAGGGCGGCCGGTCGGCGCTCGAACACCAGGTCAGGGGCGGTGTCGAGGCCCGAGGCCACCGCGCCGAGCGCGACCGCTTCCTCGCCCGGCCGGGCGCCGGCTCCGGGAGCGGCGGCAGGCCGAGGCCGTGGCCGGCCCCCGCCGCCGCGCACCACCTGGTCGGGATCGAGCACGGCCGCGGCCTGCGTCGCGTACCGGCCGCACCGCGACATCGCCGGCCGCCATCGGGCCGTTCTCGCGGACCCCCGTCGCATACTTGACGCCTCTGGTGGGGCTCCTCGGCTTTGCCGGCCGTCCCGCCCTGCCGGCCGACACCCCGCCTCTCCTCGCCCTCTCGCCCCCTTCCCGCGTCAGGAGCCCAGCCATGACCGGTAGCCCGGGTAGTCCCCTCGGACCCGGTGGTCCGCCGTCCGAGGGCGGCTTCGTCCGGCGCGTGGGCCTGTTCCAGGCCACCGCGATCAACATGAGCCAGATGTGCGGCATCGGTCCGTTCGTGACCATCCCGCTGATGGTCGGCGCGTTCGGCGGCCCGCAGGCGGTGCTCGGCTTCGTCGCGGGCGCGCTGCTCGCACTCTGCGACGGCCTCGTCTGGGCCGAGCTGGGCGCCGCGATGCCCGGCTCCGGCGGCAGTTACGTCTACCTGCGCCAGGCCTTCCAGTACCGCACCGGGCGCCTGATGCCGTTCCTGTTCGTCTGGACGGCGATGCTCTTCATCCCGCTGATCATGTCCACCGGAGTGGTCGGCTTCGTCCAGTACCTCGGCTATCTCGCCCCCGGACTCGGCCGGACCTCCGGCGACCTGATCGGGCTCGGGATCATCGCCCTGGCGGTGCTCCTGCTCTGGCGCGGCATCGAGCACATCGCCCGGATCACCGCCGTCATGTGGACGGTGATGATCGCCTCGGTGCTGCTGGTGATCGCCGCCGCGGCCGGCGGCTTCAGCCCGCACCTGGCCTTCACCTACCCGGCGCACGCCTTCGACCCGACGAGCGGCCACTTCTGGCCCGGCTTCGCCGCGGGCCTGACCATCGGCATCTACGACTACCTCGGCTACAACACCACCGCGTACATGGGCGCCGAGATCAAGGAACCCGGCCGGGTCCTGCCGCGCTCCGTCCTCTTCTCGATCCTCGGCATCATGGTGATCTACCTGCTGCTCCAGATCGGCACCCTCGGCGTCGTCGACTGGCACCGGATGACCGACCCGGCCGACATCGCCTCGACGTCGGTGGCCTCGGCGGTGCTGGAGGAGACCTGGGGCAGGGGGGCCGCCGACACGGTCACCGTCCTGATCCTGATCACGGCCTTCGCCTCCGTCTTCACCGGCCTGCTCGGCGGCTCCCGGGTGCCCTGCGACGCGGCCCGCGACCGGGTCTTCTTCCGCCCCTACGAGAAGCTCCACCCCAGGCACCGGTTCCCGACGCTGGGGCTCGCGACCATGGGGGTCGTCACCGCGGTCGGCTTCCTGATCGGCCGCCACACCGATCTCGCCACGCTCATCCAGCTGCTCACCACGGTGATGGTGATCGTGCAGGCGCTGGCCCAGATCGTGGCGCTCACGGTGCTGCGCCGCCGGCAGCCGGGCCTGGAGCGGCCGTACCGGATGTGGCTCTACCCGCTGCCGGGCATCGTGGCCTTCGCCGGCTGGTGCGTGATCTACGGCTACGCCGACAGGAACTCCCCGGGCCGCCGTCCCGTCGAGTGGTCCCTGGCCTGGCTCGTCCTCGGCTGCGCGGCGTTCCTGGTCTGGGCGCGCCTGGAGAAGGTGTGGCCGTTCGGCCCGAAGGAGATCGACGAGCAGTACCTGCGGTCCGAACAGCCGGTCGCGGTGTAGCCCCCCTCTCCGCCGGCCTGCCGTTCCGTCCGACGGCGACGGGGCCGGTCCGTCGCCGGACCGGCCCCGTGTCCTCCCTTCGAGGGGGCGCTCGCTCGGTGCGGCTACGGCGTCACTACGGCGTGGGGGACCGCTTGGCCGCCGAGCCGGCGCACACCAGGCCCAGGCAGAGGGCCAGCGCACCGATGATGATGTTGTTGAGGACGACCCCTCTGTCGGGGCTGGTGCCGACGATCCAGGGGGCGATGATCATCCAGATGCCCATCGCGCACATGGCCCAGCTCAGGCCGTACATGCGCTCCGGGGCCCGGGTGAATCCCAGGGCCAGCAGGCCTATCGCTATGCCCATGATCAGGTTGTGGGTCATCAGCGCGGGCTGGCTCGCCGAGTAGTGGAGGATCCACGGGGACGCCGCGCAGTACAGACCGAGCAGGAACACCGGTCCGTCCACGAGAGCCACATCACGGCCGCCGAGCATGCGGTCGTAACGCTCCCGCATCTCGGAGACATCGGGGTGGCTCGTTATGTCACTTCGGCCGTGCGAGACGTTGGCCATGACTCGTCTCCTTTGACGTGAGGCCTGACCGCGGCTGATGTGCGGTTTGCGCCGCTTATCAGCATTCTGCCCTTATTTCCTGCTTATGTGTAGCTCTCGGCGTGTCCAGGTCGAGTCCGTTCCGACGGCTTCGGCATGTCCGCGTCGATCCGGGGCAGCCGCACGGTACGGCGGACATCGACGCGGGAGGTGACGGGCCGTATGGGCGCGAGGGTGCTGGAGCGATTTCCCGCCGGGGCTCCCCGGGGGTCGTGGCCTGCCGAGGAGTACGCGGCGCGGTGCCGGGCCGAGGGCGAGCCCGCGACCGTGGTGATGGACCTGAGGACGGACGCCTTCCTGGTCGTCGTCCCGGGCGCCGACGACGACTGACCGCCCGGGCCCGCCGGTCGGCCGGGCGGCGGCTGCCCGGCCCAACTGGCCTTGCCCCGTTCGCCGTACCGCGCCCCCGGGCTCCGGGCGAGCGGCGGGACGAGCGGCCAGGAGCGGACCTCCGGCTCACCGGGCGGGGCGGAGCGGGGGAACGGCGTCGGCAGGGCGTGCAGCCCTTTGGCGGTGAGGCGGTACGGACCGGCCCGTGCGCGGCGCGTCGGGGAGCGGTGAGCCGGGCGCCGTCGCCGCCGTGCCGAGGTCGCCCACCGGACCCGTCCCGGTCCCGCCCGGACCCGTCTGCCCGGCGGGCGGGCCGTTCGCGGCCCGGCGCGGCAGGGGGAGGACGCGGCGGCGGCTCCTCATCCGGTCGTTCATGAGCACCACCCGGCGTCGCAGAAGGCGGGGCTGACAGTTCGTGGGGCGAGGTGGTAGTACGGGACACGGTCCGCGCAGGGGGGCGGTGCCGGCGAGACGGGGGTGGACCGAGGTGTCCTCGCGCTTACGGGCGTCGGCCCGGCTGATCACGGTGGTTGCGGTCGTCGCGGGCTATGTCGCGCTGCACCTGGCGATCAGCGCGGGCCTGGCTTCGCGGGCCTGCGACCGCTTCCGGGACGCCCCGGCACGGGCCGCCGCGTTCACCGCCGCGCTGGACCGGTATGCCGCCGGGGAGGTGTCCGCGCGTGTGGGGATCCGCGCGGGCGACACGTGGTTCAAGGAGAACGCACCGTCGGGAGCGAGCCGCTCCGCGGTCTCCTCCGCCACCGGTGACGTCGAGAAGGGGCGGCTCTCCCTCGCCCGCGAGCGGGTCGAGGGACTGACGGGGGACGTCGAACGGGACCGCGCGCGGCTCGACCGCGAACGCGGCTCGGCGCGTGCGACCGCGCTGGCCTGGGCGGTGCCCGCCGTGCTCCTGCTCGGGCCGGCGCTGTGGCTGAAGCGCCGGCGCCGGTCGGGCGCCGCGGAGATCGTCGGTGTGGTCAGCAGGTTCGCCCCGCCTCAGCCGTGGTGGCGGCGTCCGGTGTTCCTGCTGGCCAGTGACGCCGGATACGTGCTGTTCGCGGCAGGCGTCCTCGCCATCAGCCTGGCGCAGCGACAGGGCTACGAGATGCCGCCGATGGCGTTCATGTCGGTGCTGGTCGGTGGTCTGGCCGCGCTGGGGGCCGGGGCCCTCATCCTGCGCCACACCCGGCCGCGCTCGGCGCGGGGCGCGGCCCAGGCCCTGCTGGCCGACGGCCGCCAACCCGTTCTCTACCTGCGCAGCTTCGCCGACGACGACACCGCGGCCCAGATCGACGACTCGACGGCGTACGCCGGCATCCACTCGCGGGAGGAGCAGTTCGCCGGTGCCCTGGGCACCGTCGGCCCTGTGATCACGGTGGGCAGGCCCGGGGAGCCGTTGCCGCAGTTGGGGGCGGCGCGGTTCTACCTGCCGCTCGACAACTGGCAGCCCACGGTGCTGCGGCTGATGGAACTGTCCCAACTCATCGTGCTGCGACTGGGCCTTGGCGACGGGCTGTGGTGGGAGGTCCAGCAGGCTCGTGCCACCCAACCGGCGAGGAAGCTCGTCCTGCTGGCACCGAGCGGGCTGCCGGAGGTGGTCGAGCGGTTGGAGGAGTACCTGCCGACCCCGTCTCAGCTGGACGGAGCGGCCGGTACCGATCCCTGGACCGCCGCCGTCATCACCTTCGGTCCCGACTGGACGCCCCTGGTGCACCCGGTGGGTCCTGTGCCCCGTGCCAAGATCTCGCGAGGCTCGCTCGTGCGCCGCGGCTTCCGCGTCATGAAGGACACCCTGGGACCGACGGCGAACTTCGCCTCGCCCGCCTACCACCTGGCTCGCGCCCTGAAGGCCGCCCTGGCGTCCGTGGGGATCCGTAGACGGACGATGGTCTGGAGGTCCGGCCTCGCCGTGCAGGCATCGTTGGGCAGAGGCGCCGCTCTGGTCACGGCCCTGGCCCTGCTGGCCTTCCTGGTCTTCCGGGCGCTGGAACTGTTCGCCCCCGGGTAGCGTCAATTTTGAGGACGGTCCCGCATGACGCTCGTCGAAACAGGGGACACGACAGAGCAGCGTCCGGTGGCACGGCGCTCCGGACAGTGCACGCAAGCAGCGCGATTCGGATCGAACGATCTTCGGGGGAGGATCATGGACGGTGCGCAGCAGGACACGCCGACCAGCGCGGGTTCGGCCAGTGGGGAGCGGCGCAGGACGTTGACCGGTGCGGCCACCGCCGTGACGGTACTGATCTCGTTGGAACTCGTGCGTGAGGTGTTGGTCTCGGCCTACAACTGGCGCCTTTATTTCGTCGCCCATGACTACCTGGCCGCGAGAGCGACGAGCGCTGACCTGGAAGCCGCCCAGACCGACGCCCTCGCGAAGCTGGTGTCCTGGCCGTCGTTCCTGGCATGGATCGCGGGCGGCGTGGCCTTCCTCGTCTGGCTGTGGCGGGCCCGGATCAACGCCGAGCTGATGAGCGGTGCCGCCGCGTTCCGCCGGTCCCGGGCCTGGGCCGTGAGCGGCTGGATCGCCCCCGTGGTCAACCTGTGGGTCCCGTACCAGGTCGTGTCGGACGTCTGGCGGGCGAGTGCCCCCCGGCGATCCGTCCCGCTCACGCTCGTCAAGGCCTGGTGGGCGCTGTTCGTCGTCGCCAACGCCGTTGTCAGGCCGATGCAATGGCGCATGTCCTCGAAGCTCGACAGCGAGCAGAACGTGCTGTCCAACGCGGAGGTGTCCACCCTGCTCACGGCGCTCTACCTGGTGTCCGGCCTGCTGCTCCTCCTCGTCGTCGGGCGCGTCACCGCGTGGCAGAGCCACAAGCATGCGCAGAACGCGGCGTAGGGGAGCGGGGCACGCGCCCCTGTGAACGCCGCGGCGCGGGCGCCGCACGGCCGTCGCCCGCCGGTCGCGGCACTGGCCTGTACGAGCACACGGTGACGAACTACGGGGGAAAGCCGACATGGCCGGTATCAGTGACTCCTTGTGGAACGAGGACGTCGACGCGGAGAACTTCCGTGACTCCGCCGCGACGTATCAAGCCGCGGTCTTCGAGCAGTACAAGCTGTGCGTGGAGATGGCGGACCGGGTCAGCGCCCGGCGCAACCTCGCCAACACCTTCTTCCTGACCCTCCACAGCACGCTGCTCGTCTTCTGCGGCACCTGGTTGTCCCAGGAGCACCACCGCAGGACCCCGGTCGTCATCACGCTGGTGGCCCTGGTGGTCCTGCTGGGCATGTGCGCCACCTGGTGGATCACTGTCCGTTCCTACCAGCAGTTGAACAGAGGCAAGTTCGAGGTGATCGGAGCGTTGGAAGAGCGTCTGGCGGCCCGAGCCTTCGTGGCCGCCGAATGGCGTGCGCTCGGCGAGGGGCGGGACTGGCGCGTCTACCTCCCGCTCAACCGTGTCGAACGCTGGATCCCTCTCCTCTTCGCGGTGGCCTATCTCCTGAGCTTCGCCGCCGTCGCGCTGTGACGGCGGCGGCACCCGCTGCCGCCCGCTCTCCCCGCCACCTGAGCGGGTTAAGGTGAAGGGCAAATAGCCTCGGCCGGAAGCGGGTTGTCGCATGGTCACCATCGCTGTCACCGGTCACATGGACCTGGCCGACGACGCGGTCGGCCGGATCCGCACAGGCCTCCGTGAACTGCTGGCCGACCTGCGCGACGACGTGCTGGTGGGGCGCTCGTGCCTGGCCCGCGGTGCCGACACCCTCTTCGCCGAGGAGATCCTCTCGCTCGGCGGCCGGCTGTCGGCGATCATCCCGTCCCGGGACTACCGGGAAGCGGTGGTCCGCCCCGCGGACCTCGCCGAGTTCGACGCTCTGCGCGACGCCGCCGCCGAAGTGGTGGTCCTGCCCTACGAGCATGCGGGTCTCGGCGCCTACGAGGCGGCCAATCGCCGGCTCCTCCAGGGGGCGGACCGCCTCGTCGCCGTCTGGGACGGCAGCGCCCCCACAGGTCGTGGCGGCGGCACGGCGGACACCGTGGCCGAGGCCCGCCTGGCCGGGCTGGCCGTCGACATCGTGTGGCCCCTCGGCGCGTTCAGGTCCGGCAACTGACACCTGTGCCACTCCTCCTGGCCGTCGTCGTCATCGTTCGCGTCGGCCGCGTCCGCGTCATGCGGGGCTCGCCGCACGTCCGCCGCCGGCGTGGGGGCCGTGTCACCCACAGGGTGCCCGCGCTCGGAACCGGACCAGGCGTTCTCGGCGGCGCCGCCAGGTCCCCCGTCCGCCGCGCAGCCGGCCCGCAGCGTGGGCCCCTCGGAGGACCCTTCACACGCTGAAAGGCCGCCCCCGGGCGTCCATGAACCGGTCTCGCCGACACCGGTCGTTCCCTTGGCCCCGGCGACCGTTGACCGTCGCTCCGGGCTCCGCGATGCTGTGTTGCGTAACATGAGGCGCAAGTCGCATAGGGCAACATCTCGCCGGTTCTGACGGTCGAGGAGCGGCCGTGTCCCGGCCGCTCCGTGCCGTCGTCGCGCGGAGCGAGGGCGTCCCCGCGGTGCGCGGCGTCCGCGTCGCGGCCCGGGAGGAGGAGCGGTCGCGGGAGCGGATCCGCCGCGTCCCCCGGCCGTCCCCGCAACGCGGCGAGGTCTTCGTTTCCGCTGTTCATCCTTGCCGCCGGAAGCAGTTCGGCGTGCCCCGGGAGCCGCCGTCGGGGCCCGTGCGGACCGGCGGGTGGACGCCTTGACAACGCTTCGGAGCCGCCCTCACACTGTCGTTGCGCTCATCGCAATCCGTTTCGCTATACGCACCGAGGTGTCATGAAGATTCCCGCGTGCCGTCTCGCGGATCTGCCGCGAGGCGAGGCCCACCGGCTCGACATCGACCCGCCCGTGTCGGTCTTCCACACCGACGAGGGCGAGCTCTTCGCCATCGACGACACCTGCACCCACCAGGACGCCTCGCTCGCCGACGGCTGGCTGGAGGGCTGCGAGGTCGAATGCCCGCTGCACGCCTCGAAGTTCGACCTGAGGACCGGCGCGGTGGACGCGCCCCCGGCCAAGCTCCCGGTCCGCACCCACGAGGTCCTCGTCGAGGACGGCACCGTCCACGTCCGCCTCTCCGCCGCCGCCCCCAACCTGCCGCCGTGCGTCAGCGCCCGCCTCGCCGGAGGCGCCGCGTGAGGAGCGTGGCCGTGGTGGGCGCCTCGCTGGCCGGGCTGTCGGCCGCGCGCTCACTGCGGCAGCAGGGGTACGACGGCCGGCTGGTCGTCGTCGGCGACGAACCCCACCGGCCCTACGACAGGCCGCCGTTGTCCAAGGAGTTCCTGGCCGGCACCCTCGGCGAGACGGACCTCGCGCTGGAGGGCGACGACGAGGAACTGGACGCCGAGTGGCTGCTCGGGGTCCGGGCCACCGGGCTCGACCGCGCCGGGCGGGCGGTCCGGCTCGCCGACGGCCGTGCGGTGCGCGCCGACGGCGTGGTCCTCGCGACCGGGGCCGCCGCCCGCACCCTGCCCGGCACCGACGGCCTCGCCGGGGTGCACGCGCTGCGCACCCTCGACGACGCCCGCGCCCTGCGCGCGGACCTCGCCCGGGGCGGCCGCCTGGTGGTGATCGGCGGCGGGTTCGTCGGTGCCGAGGTCGCCTCCACGGCGTACGCCCTCGGGCTCGACGTGACCGTCGTCGAGGCGGCGCCGACCCCGCTGGCCGGACCGCTCGGCGAGACCATGGGCCGGGTCGTCTCCGCGCTGCACGCCGACCACGGGGTCCGGCTGCTGTGCGGGACCGGGGTCAAGGGGCTGGGCGGCGAGCGCCGGGTGGAGGCCGTACTGCTGGCGGACGGCCGCAGCGTGCCCGCCGACACCGTCGTCGTCGGCATCGGCGCCCGCCCCTGCGTCGACTGGCTCGAAGGCTCCGGCGTCCCGCTCGACAACGGCGTGAAGTGCGGCGCCGACGGACGCACCGGTGTGGCCGGGGTGGTCGCGGTCGGCGACTGCGCCAACTGGTACGACCCGCGCACCGGCACCCACCGCCGGGTCGAGCACTGGACCGGCGCCCTGGAACGGCCGGCCGCCGCCGTCACCGCGCTGCTCACCCGCGGTGCGACGGAACCCGGAACGCCCCGGCCCCCGTACTTCTGGTCCGACCAGTACGGCGTCAGGATCCAGTTCGTCGGGCAGGCCGCCGGCGCCGACAGCGTCACGGTCGAGGAGGGCTCCACCGGCGACCGCAGCTTCCTCGCCGTCTACCGGCGGGCGGACCGGCCGGTCGCCGTGCTCGGGATGAACCAGCCACGGCTGTTCACCCGCGCCCGCAAGCAGTTCGGCACCGCCGCGTCCTGACCCGGCGCCCGCGTCACCCACCGATCCACGACGTCCTCCGAGGAGTGCACCGTGACCTCGACCAGCCTGCCGGACAGCCTGATCGCCACCCTCCCCGGTTCCGCCTACACGGATCCCGGCATCTTCGCCCAGGAACAGGAGCGCATCTTCGAGACGATGTGGTTCTGCGTCGCCCGCGCGGCCGACCTGCCGAAGCCCGGAGCGTTCCGCACCGTCGACGTGGGCCGCGAGAGCATCCTCGTCACCCGGGCCAGGGACCACTCGGTCCGCGCCTACTTCAACGTCTGTCGGCACCGCGGGGCCAGGCTGCGCACCGAGGAGGCCGGCGAGGTCAGGCGGGCGTTCCAGTGCCCCTACCACGCCTGGACCTACGGCCTGGACGGCAAGCTGGTCGCCGCGCCGAACCTCACCTCGATGCCCGACGTCGGCCGCACCGAGTACGGCCTGGCCGGGGTCGCCGTACGGGAGTGGCTGGGGTACGTGTGGGTGTGTCTGGCGGAGGACCCGCCGTCCTTCGAGGAGGACGTGATCGGGGCGGCGGTCGAACGCCTCGGCGACGTGGCGTCGATCGACCGCTACGACGTGGCGAGCCTCTCGGTGGGCCGGCGGATCGTCTACGACGTCAGGGCGAACTGGAAGCTCATCGTCGAGAACTTCATGGAGTGCTACCACTGCGCCACCATCCACCCCGAACTGACCGAGGTGCTGCCGGAGTTCGCCGACGGCTACGCCGCCCAGTACTACGTGGGCCACGGCGCGGAGTTCGGCGAGGAGATCCAGGGCTTCACGGTCGACGGCTCCGAGGGGTTGGACCGCATACCCGGGGTCTCCGCGGACCAGGACCGGCGCTACTACGCGATCACCGTCAAGCCGCAGGTGTTCATCAACCTCGTGCCCGACCACGTGATCTTCCACCGGATGTACCCGGTCGCCGCCGACCGCACGGTCGTCGAGTGCGACTGGCTCTACCTGCCGCACGTCGTCGAGAGCGGCAAGGACGTCAGCCGGTCCGTGGAACTCTTCGACCGGGTCAACCGCCAGGACTTCGACGCCTGCGAGCGCACCCAGCCGGGGATGACTTCACGGCTGTACGCCAAGGGCGGTGTGCTGGTGCCCAGCGAGCACCACATCGGGGCCTTCCACGACTGGGTGCACGCGCGGCTCGGCACCGGGCGGTCCGAATGACGCCCGTGGCCCGCGCGAGCGGCTCGAACGCGGGCCGTGCGGCGATCGTCCCGAGGGCGTTCAGCCCAGGTACCCCATGCGGTGGCTGATCTCTTCCGCGCCCTTGACCAGGACCGGGGCCAGCTCGTGCATACGCTCCTCGGTGAACCGGTAGGACGGTCCGGAGGCGCTGATCGACGCGATGACCTCGCCCTCGCGGTCCCGGATCGGCGCGGCCATGGCGTGCAGCCCGATCTCCAGCTCCTCCAGCGTCCAGGCGTAACCGCGCTCCCGGGCCTCGGCGAGGTTCTTCTCCAGCTTCGCCTTCGAGGAGACGGTGTGCGGGGTCAGCTTCTTCAGTCCGGTCTTTGCGACCAGCGCGGCGCGCTCCGCGGCGGCCAGGTGGGCCAGCATGATCTTGCCGCTGGACGTCGCGTGCAACGGGGTCAGCTGGCCGACCCAGTTGTGCGCCGTGACGGCGGCCGTGCCGCGCACCTGGTACAGGTTGATCGCGTAGTGCTCCCGCAGCACGGCGATGTTGACGGTCTCGCCGATCTCCTCGGCGAGCCGCTCGCAGACCTGCCGGCTCTGCTGGGTGACGTCGATGCGGCCCGTGACGGCGCCGGCCAGGCGTACGATGCCGAAGCCGAGTGCGTACTTGCCGCGCTCACCGGCCTGTTCCACCAGACCTCGCGCCTCCAGGGCGCCGAGCAGACGGAACGCGGTCGACTTGTGGACATCGATCTGGGCGGCCACCTCGCTGACCCCCGCCTCGCCGCGCTGGGCCAGGATCTCCAGGACGCTGATGGCGCGGTCGACGGACTGCACACCACCGGAAGATGAGCCGTTCGTTTCTGTATCCGGACTGTAGTTGCTCATAGCGAAACCATACGCGCAGTAAACAACGCACTCCAAGTAACGCGATGTGAACAAAGATCTTACAAGTTGCGTTGTTCGCAACCTGGTGCGCATGACGCTACCCGTACTAGCATGCCGCGCACATCGACGGCGCGAGCGAGACGAGGCACCATGGCTCCCTTGCAGTACGACTTCGTCATCGTCGGCGGCGGATCGGCCGGCTGTGCACTGGCGAACAGGCTCTCGGCCGATCCCGGCAACCAGGTGCTGGTCCTCGAGGCGGGCCGCCCCGACTACCCGTGGGACGTCTTCATCCACATGCCCGCGGCGCTGACCTACCCCATCGGCAGCCGCTTCTACGACTGGAAGTACGAGTCCGAGCCCGAGCCGCACATGGGCGGCCGCCGCATCTACCACGCCCGCGGCAAGGTGCTCGGCGGCTCCAGCAGCATCAACGGCATGATCTTCCAGCGCGGCAACCCCATGGACTACGAGCGCTGGGCCGCCGGTCCCGGCATGGAGACCTGGGACTACGCCCACTGCCTGCCCTACTTCCGCCGGATGGAGAACTGCCTCGCGGCCGACCCGGACGACGAGTTCCGTGGCCACGACGGCCCCCTCGTACTGGAGCGCGGCCCGGCCGCCAACCCGCTCTTCGCCGCCTTCCTCAAGGCCACCGAGGAAGCCGGCCACGCGCCCACCGACGACGTCAACGGCTACCGCCAGGAGGGCTTCGCCAAGTTCGACCGCAACGTCCACCGCGGCCGGCGGCTGTCGGCGGCGAAGGCCTACCTCAAGCCCGTCCGCAAGCGCCCCAACCTCACCGTGCGGACCCGCGCCCTCGTCACCCGCGTCCTGTTCGAGGGCAAGAAGGCGGTCGGCGTGGAGTTCCGCCGCGGCAAGGGCGCCCTCCAGCAGGTCCGCGCCAAGGAGGTGGTCCTGTGCGGCGGCGCCGTCAACTCGCCGCAACTGCTCCAGCTCTCGGGCGTCGGCAACGCCGAGGAGCTGACCGCCCTCGGCATCGACGTCGTCCACGACCTGCCGGGCGTCGGCGAGAACATGCAGGACCACCTGGAGGTCTACATCCAGTACGCGTGCAGGCAGCCCGTCTCCGTGCAGCCGTACCTGGCGAAGTGGCGGGCCCCCTTCATCGGCCTGCAGTGGCTCTTCCGCAGGGGGCCCGCCGCCACCAACCACTTCGAGGCCGGCGGCTTCTGCCGCAGCAACGAGGACGTGGCCTACCCCAACCTGATGTTCCACTTCCTGCCCATCGCCGTCCGCTACGACGGCTCCGTGCCCGCCGGCGGCCACGGCTACCAGGTCCACGTCGGCCCCATGTACTCCGACGCCGTCGGCTCGGTGAAGATCCGGAGCAAGGACCCCGCCGAGCACCCGGCGCTGCGCTTCAACTACCTCTCCACCGAACAGGACCGCCGGGAGTGGGTCGAGGCGGTCAGGACGGCCCGCCGGCTCCTGGGCCAGCCCGCCCTCGCCGCCTACAACGACGGGGAGGTCTCGCCCGGCCCGTCCGTGCAGAGCGACGAGGAGATCCTCGACTGGGTCGCCAGGGACGCCGAGACCGCCCTGCACCCCTCCTGCACCTGCAGGATGGGCACCGACGAGATGTCCGTCGTCGACCCCGCCAGCATGCGGGTGCACGGCGTGGAGGGACTGCGGGTGGTCGACGCCTCCGTGATGCCCTACGTCACCAACGGCAACATCTACGCGCCCGTGATGATGATCGCCGAGAAGGCCGCCGACCTCATCCTCGGCAGGGAACCGCTGGAACCCTCCAAGGCCGTCTACTACCGGCACCGCGACGCCCGGAAGCAGGCCGGATAGCACACGGCGACCCGGGCCCCGCGGGCGTGTTCGCGGGGCCGCCGGCGGGCGCGGCGGGCCCGCGTCCGTTCGCCTTCGGCCGGGATGCGCCGCCCTCTTGACGGCGTCCGCCCCTTCGGCCATGGTGTTCCACCACAAGCAATCCAATGCACAATACGCAACGAATTCGGGCTCGAAGGGCGCGGCCGTGGCAGATCTGTACATGGATGGAAAATGGCGCGCCGCGGCGGCCGGCGGCCGCCGCGAGATCCGCTGTCCGGCGGACGGCAGCCTCGTCGCGACGGTCTGCGAGGCGACCCGCCCGGACACCGAGGCCGCGATCGGGGCGGCTCGGCGCGCCTTCGACGAAGGGCCCTGGCCGCACACCCCCGAGCGTGAGCGCGGCGCCCTGCTGCTGCGCACCGCCGGCATCATCGAGCGCGACACCAAGGAATTCGCCCGCGCGGAGTCCCTGGACACCGGCAAGCGCCTGGTGGAGAGCGAGTACGACATCGCCGACGTCGTCTCCTGCTTCCGCTACTACGGCGGCATCGCCGCAACCGACGCCGGCCGTGTGATCGACACCGGCCGCGCCGACGCGATCAGCCGGATCACCTACGAGCCCGTCGGTGTCTGCGGACTGATCACCCCCTGGAACTACCCCCTTTTGCAGGCGAGTTGGAAGGTCGCTCCGGCCCTGCTCGCGGGCAACACCGTCGTCCTCAAACCCAGCGAGCTGACCCCCTCCACCTCGATCCTGCTGATGAAGGCACTGGAGGAGGCCGGGCTCCCGGCCGGCGCCGCCAACCTCGTGCTGGGCGCCGGGGCCGAGGCGGGCGCCCCGCTGGCCGAGCACCCGGCGGTCGACATGGTGTCCTTCACCGGCGGCCTCGACACCGGCCGGCACATCATGGCCACCGCCGCCGCCACGGTGAAGAAGGTCGCCCTGGAGCTCGGCGGCAAGAACCCCAACGTGGTGTTCGCCGACGCGGACTTCGAGACCGCCGTGGACTTCGCGCTCACCGCCGTCTTCCTCCACTCCGGCCAGGTCTGCTCGGCCGGCGCCCGGCTGATCGTCGAGGACCGCCTGCACGACGCCTTCGTCGACGAGGTCGTACGCCGGGCCCGGCTCATTCGCCTCGGCGGCCCCTTCGACCCCGGGGCCGAGACCGGCGCGCTGATCTCCGCACGGCACCGCGAGAAGGTCGAGGCGTACGTCGCGGCCGGCCTCGCCGAGGGCGCCGTACTGCGCTGCGGCGGCGCGCGCCCCGACGACCCGGCGCTCGCCGGCGGCTTCTACTACCCGCCCACCGTCCTCGACGAGTGCCGGCAGGACATGCGCGTGGTGCACGAGGAGTCCTTCGGGCCCGTGCTCACCGTCGAGCGCTTCCGGGACGAGGACGACGCCGTCCGCATCGCCAACGACACGGAGTACGGCCTCGCCGGGGCCGTCTGGACGCAGGACGCGGGCAAGGCGCAGCGGGTCGCCCGCAGGCTGCGCCACGGCACCGTGTGGATCAACGACTACCACCCCTACGTGCCGCAAGCGGAATGGGGTGGCTTCGGGTACTCCGGCGTGGGCCGTGAGCTGGGACCGACCGGCCTCGCCGAGTACCGGGAGCCCAAGCACGTCTGGCAGAACATCCAACCCGGGCCGCAGCACTGGTTCCGCGGCTGACGCCGAAGAGAGGCCGACCATGACCCCAGCCCAGACCGAGGTGTCGCAGCGGCGCGGCACGTCCCAGGACCCGCAGGACCGGACCCCGGTCATCTCCGTGCGCCGGCTGTGGAAGGTGTTCGGTCCGAAGGCCGACGAGGTGCCCGGCTCCGAGGAACTGTGCGGACTCACCCGGCGCGAGCTCATGGAGCGCACCGGATGCACCACCGCGGTACGGGACGTGAGCTTCGAGGTGTCGCCCGGCGAGGTCTTCGTCGTCATGGGCCTGTCCGGCTCCGGCAAGTCGACCCTGGTGCGATGTCTGACCCGGCTGATCGAACCCACCTCCGGCGAGATCGTCTTCGAGGGCGAGGACATCCGCGACGCCGACCCGAGGCGCCTGCGCGAGCTGCGGCGCAGCAAGTTCTCCATGGTCTTCCAGCACTTCGGCCTGCTGCCGCACCGCAAGGTCGTCGACAACGTGGCGTTCGGCCTGGAGATCCGGGGCATGGGCCGGGCCGAGCGCGTCCGGCGCGCGATGGAGACCGTCGAACTGGTCGGTCTCGCCGGCTACGAGAACTCCTACCCCGACCAGCTCTCCGGCGGTATGCAGCAGCGCGTCGGTCTCGCCCGCGCCCTCGCCGGCGACCCCGACGTCCTCTTCTTCGACGAGCCGTTCTCCGCGCTCGACCCGCTGATCCGCCGGGACATGCAGAGCGAGGTCGTCCGCCTGCACCACGAGGTCGGCAAGACCATGGTCTTCATCACCCACGACCTCTCCGAGGCCCTCAAGCTCGGCGACCGCATCCTCATCATGCGGGACGGCCGGACGGTCCAGTGCGGCACCGGCGACGAGCTCGTCGGCGCCCCGGCGGACGACTACGTGCGGGACTTCGTCAAGGACGTGCCGCGCGGCGACGTCCTCACCCTGCGCTGGATCATGCGGCCCGCCGGACCCGACGACGTCCTGGACGGGCCGGAGCTGGGCCCGGACGTCGTGGTGCGCGAGGCGACCCGGGCCGTCCTCGCGGCCGAGAGACCCGTCAAGGTCGTGGAGAACGGCAAGCTGCTCGGCATCGTCGGCGACGAGGAGATCCTCGCCGTCGTCGCCGGGCAGGAGGGCGACGCCTGATGGCCGCCGTGGCCGACGTGAGCGCGCCGGCCGCGACGGCGCGCGGGAAGGTCGGCCGGCCGGTGGCGGTGGCCGCGATCATCGCCGTCTGGCTGGTGCTCTTCGCCGTGTTCCGCGGCCGGCAGACGCTGACCCTGGCCGCCGCCGACCTCACCGGCCTGCACCGGTGGCTGAACGACGTCAACGACAGCGTCGGAGCCAACCGCAACTCCAACCCCCTCTTCCTCTACTTCTTCAACGAGATCCGGCTGGTCATCGACCACCTGGTGACCTTCGTCCAGTCGCTGATCTCCCAGCCCGGCGGTTCCCGCCCGGTCCCGCAGATCGGCTGGCTCGGCGTGGTCGGAGTCACCGGCTACGTCTCCTGGGCCGTGGCCAACTGGCGGGTCGCGCTGCTCACCGTGGCCGGCTTCACCTTCTTCGGGCTCCAGGGCCTGTGGCAGGAGAGCATGGACACCCTGGCGCTGACCCTGTCGGCGGTGCTCGTCGCGCTGCTCATCGGCATCCCGCTCGGCGTCTGGGCCGGGCTCTCCGACCGGGTCGACCGGATCATGACGCCCTTCCTGGACCTCATGCAGACGATGCCGACCTTCGTCTACCTCGCCCCGCTCACCCTGATCTTCCTCATCGGCGGGGCCTCGGCCGTCATCACCACGGTGATCTACGCGGCGCCGCCCGCCGTCCGGATCACCGCGCACGCCATCCGGTCCGTCCCCGGGACCACCGTCGAGGCCGCCGACTCCCTCGGCGCCACCCGCACCCAGCAACTGCTGAAGGTGCTGCTGCCGATGTCCCGGCGCACGGTGGTCATGGGCGTCAACCAGACCATCATGGCCGCCCTGGCCATGGTCACGATCGCCGCTCTGATCGACGCGCCCGGCCTCGGCAAGACCGTCATCCAGGCACTCCAGTCCCTCGACGTCGGCACCGCCTTCAACGCCGGTCTCGCGATCGTCGTCATGGCCATCGTGCTCGACCGGGTCACCACGGCCGCCGCCGTCCGCACCGAGACCCGCCGCACGGGCGCGGGCCGGCTGGCCGCGTGGCGCCGGCCGCTGCTGGGGGCGGGCGGCGCCGTGGCCCTCGTCCTGGTGTACCTGTCCCACACCTACGTCTGGGCGGCCGAGTTCCCCGGCGACGGCGCCGTCGGCGGCCATGTCGCGAGCGCCGCCGACACCGCGACCGGCTGGAGCCAGGACCATCTCTCCGGCCTGACCAACGCCCTGCGGGACGTCGTCACCAACGGCCTGCTCAACCCGTTCCAGTCGCTGCTCACCGACTCCCCGTGGTGGCTCGTCGGCGCCACCCTGGTCGCGCTCGGCACGGTGCTCGGCGGCCGGCGGGCCGGGGTGACGGCCGCGGTGTGCGTCGGGCTGCTGGTCGGCACGGGCCTGTGGTCGGACAGTATGACCACCCTGGCCTCGACCGCCGTGGCCACCGTCCTGGTGATGCTGTTCGGCGCCGTGGTGGGCGTGTGGATGGGCCGCAGCGCCCTGGCGGACCGGCTGATCCGGCCCACCCTGGACGCCGCCCAGGTCATGCCGCCCTTCGTCTACCTCGTGCCGTTCCTGGCGCTCTTCGGCGCCACCCGCTTCACCGCGATCGTCGCGGCCGTGGTCTACGCGGCACCCGTCGCCGTCAAGATCATCGCGGACGGGGTGCGGAACGTCTCCGAGGCCACGGTGGAGGCGGCCGCCTCGGCCGGGTGCAGCACCTGGCAGATCATCACCAAGGTCCAGCTGCCGATGGCACGCGGCGCCCTGACCCTCGCGACCAACCAGGGTCTGATCTACGTGCTGTCGATGGTTGTGGTGGGCGGCCTGGTGGGGGCGGGCGCCCTCGGCTACGACGTCGTGGCCGGTTTCTCGCAGGGCGAGCTGTACGGCAAGGGGCTGGCGGCAGGGCTCGCCATCGTACTGCTCGGAGTCATGTTCGACCGGATCACTCAGGCTGCGGCGCGACGCGCCAGGGCTTAAGGAGCACCGACACCATGGCAAGACACTGGCGAGCCGGCGCGGCCGGCCTGGCCGTCCTCGGCCTCACCCTCACGGCCTGCGGCGGGGCGAAGGTCGGCGAGAGCAGTTCCGCCGGCTCGAAGTCCTCCGGCGGCAAGTGCGGCACCTTCAACCTGGCCGTCAACCCCTGGGTCGGCTACGAGGCGGACGCGGCGGTCGTCGCGTACGTCGCGGAGCACGACCTCGGCTGCACGGTCGACAAGAAGGACCTCAAGGAGGAGATCGCCTGGCAGGGCTTCGGCACCGGCGAGGTCGACGCCGTCCTGGAGAACTGGGGCCACGACGACCTGAAGAAGAAGTACGTCACCGGCCAGAAGACGGCCGTCGAGGCCGGCTCGACCGGCAACAAGGGCATCATCGGCTGGTACGTCCCGCCGTGGCTGGCCAAGGCGCACCCGGACATCACCGACTGGAAGAACCTCGACAAGTACGCGGCGCGGTTCAAGACGTCCGAGTCGGGCGGGAAGGGGCAACTGCTCGACGGCGACCCGTCCTACGTCACCAACGACGCGGCCCTGGTGACCAATCTGAAGCTGGACTTCAAGGTGGTGTACGCGGGCAGCGAGACCGCGCTCATCCAGGCCTTCCGGACGGCCGAGAAGAACAAGCAGTGGCTGATCGGCTACTTCTACGAACCGCAGTGGTTCCTGTCCGAGGTGCCGCTGGTGAAGGTGGACCTGCCCAAGTACACGACGGGCTGCGACGCCGACGCGGCCAAGGTCGCCTGCGACTACCCCGTCTACGACCTGGACAAGATCGTCAGCGCGAGCTTCGCCAAGTCGGGCAGCCCCGCCTACGACCTGGTGAAGAAGTTCAACTGGACCAACGACGACCAGAACACCGTGGCCCGGTACATCGCGGTGGACAAGATGTCCGACGAGGCGGCGGCGGAGAAGTGGGTCGACGCCAACCGCGAGAAGGTCGACGCCTGGCTGAAGTAGCGGGGTCGTCGAGGAGCCGGTCCGGGACGCCCGGCGGGCGGTGCGCCGTGGTGCGCGCCGCCCGCCGGGCGCCCCCGTTTCTCCCGCGTTTTCCCGGCTGTTCCCGGACACCACCGCCCCCTTGACACCCCTCCTCGCCGACGGGCACATTGAGTTGCGCAACCTGAATCAAGTTGCGCACGAAGCAACTGCACCGGTCTCAAGTTCGGAGGTTGGGCGATGGCGGGACCCCGAGTGGTCATCATCGGAGCGGGCGTCGTGGGGGCGGCCCTCGCGGACGAGATCTCCGCACGCGGCTGGACCGAGGTGACCGTGGTCGACCAGGGCCCCCTGCCGGCCACCGGCGGCTCCTCCTCGCACGCCCCGGGCCTGGTCTTCCAGACGAACCCCTCGAAGACCATGACCGAACTGGCCCGCTACACCGTCGAGAAGCTCAGCTCCCTCGACGTCGACGGCGAGCCCTGCTTCCTCCAGGTCGGCGGCCTGGAGGTGGCCACCGGCCCCGAGCGCCTCGCCGAACTCCACCGCCGCCACGGCTGGATCACCGCCTGGGGCGTCGAGGCGGAACTGCTGACACCCGACGAGTGCGTGGCCCGGCACCCCCTGCTCGACCGCGACAGGGTCCTCGGCGGCCTCTTCGTCCCCACCGACGGCCTCGCCAAGGCCGTCCTCGCCGTCGAGGCCCAGATCCGCCGCGCCACCGCACGCGGCGTCCGCTTCCTCGCCCGCCACGAGGTCCTCGACGTCCTCCAGGACGCGGGCCGCGTCACCGGCGTGCTGACCGACCGGGGCGAGCTGCCCGCCGACATCGTCGTCTGCTGCGCCGGCATCTGGGGCCCGAGGATCGCCCGCATGGTCGGCATGAGCCTGCCGCTCACCCCGCTCGGCCACCAGCTCGCCTGGACCGGCCCGGTCCCCGCGCTCGCCGGCCAGACCGAGGAGGCCGTCCGCCCGATCCTGCGCCACCAGGACGCCGACCTCTACTACCGCGACCGCTACGACGGCCTCGGCATCGGCTACTACGGCCACCGCCCCATGCCGATCTCGGCCGACGACATCCTCTCCGTCGACGAGGCCGACCGGATGCCCTCGGTCCTCAAGTTCACCGAGGAGGACTTCGCGGACGCCTGGACCGAGACGAGGTCCCTCCTGCCCGCGACCCGCGAGGCCGAGGTCGAGGAGGGCATCAACGGCCTCTTCTCCTTCACCACCGACGGCTACCCGCTGCTCGGCGAGTCCCCGGATGTCCAGGGCTTCTGGGTCGCCGAGGCCGTCTGGGTCACCCACTCCGCCGGCGTCGGCCGCTCGGTCGCCGAATGGCTGGTCGACGGCCACTGCTCGTCCTTCGACCTCCACGAGTGCGACGTCAACCGCTTCGAGCCGCACCAGCTCGCCCCGGAGTACGTGCTCGCCCGCGACTGCCAGAACTTCGTCGAGGTCTACGACATCCTCCACCCGCTCCAGCCGTCCGGGAAGCCGCGCCCGATCCGCACCAGCCCCTTCCACGCCCGCCAGCAGGAACACGGCGCGTTCTTCCTGGAGGCGAACGGCTGGGAACGCCCCCAGTGGTACGAGGCGAACGCCCGCCTGCTCGACGGCCGTTCGATCCCCACCCCCGACGACTGGGCGGCCCGCTACTGGTCCCCGATCGTCGGCGCCGAGGCCCAGGTCACCCGCGAGACCGTCGCGATGTACGACATGACCGCCCTCAAGCGGCTGGAGGTGAGCGGCCCCGGCGCCGCCGCCTTCCTGGAGGGCCTGGTCACCGGAAAGGTCGCCAAGTCCGTCGGCTCGGTGACGTACACACTGCTGCTGGACCGCGACGGCGGCATCCGCAGCGACATCACCGTCGCCCGCCTCGCCCGCGACCTCTTCCAGATCGGCGCCAACGGCAACCTCGACCTCGACTGGCTCGGCCGGCACCTGCCCGCCGACGGCGGTGTCCAGGTCCGCGACATCACCCCGGGCACCTGCTGCGTCGGCCTGTGGGGCCCGCTCGCCCGCGAGGCCCTCCAGCCCCTCACCGACGAGGACTTCTCCGACGGCGGCCTCAAGTACTTCCGCGCCAAACGCGCCTTCATCGGCCCCGTCCCGGTCACCGCGATGCGGCTGTCGTACGTCGGTGAACTCGGCTGGGAGCTGTACACGACCGCCGACCAGGGCCGGAGACTCTGGGACACCCTCTGGCAGGCGGTCGAGCCGCTCGGCGGCATCGTCGCGGGCCGGGGCGCCTTCAACAGCCTGCGCCTGGAGAAGGGCTACCGCTCCTTCGGCACCGACATGACCTACGAGCACGACCCCTACGAGGCCGGCGTCGGCTTCGCCGTCAAGCCCGACAAGGGCGACTTCGTCGGCAGGGCCGCGCTGGAGCGGCGCAGGGCGGACGTGCGGCGCCGGCTGAGCTGCCTGACCATCGACGACCCGGCCGCCGTCGTGATGGGCAGGGAACCCGTGTACGACGGTGAGCGGGCCGTCGGGTACGTGACCAGCGCGGCGTACGGATACACGATCGGCAAGGGCATCGCGTACGCGTGGCTCCCGGCGGAGCTGGCGGTGCCCGGGACCGAGGTGCGGATCGGGTACTTCGACCGGCTGGTCGGGGCGGTGGTGGCCGAGGAGCCGCTGTTCGACCCGGCGATGCGCCGTCTGCGCGGCTGAGGGATCCGAGCGGTGCCGTCGGCCGGCCGCGGGTGCGCCACGGCCGGTCGCGCAGTTCCCCGCGCCCCTCACGGGGCCGCACCGTCCGGCTTCCTGGAAGGAGTACCGCCCCCATGAACGCGCCGAACACGCCCCTGGCCCGGCCGGACCCCGAGGTGCACGCCGAGCCGGACCGCCGGCGCTCCACCCTGGAGACGGTCGCCTCCGGGAACCTGGCCCCCACCGCGGTGCCGGAGGCGCAGGGCCCGGTCGCCACGAACCCGTACGTCGCGGGCCCGGTCGCGGCGCGGCCGCACCCGGGCGGCGCCCTGCGCCCCCGCACCGAGGCACGCGCGGCCCAGCACCCGCTCCCCCCGCACCTCCCGCACGACGGAGACGTCCGATGAGCCCCAGCACCCCAGGCGCCGGCCTCCCCGGCCACCCTGACTTCCTCTGGCGCACACCCGAGCCCAGGCGCTCGTACGACGTGGTGATCGTGGGCGGCGGCGGCCACGGCCTGGCCACCGCCCACTACCTCGCCAGGAACCACGGCATCACCGACGTCGCCGTCCTGGAGAAGGGCTGGCTCGCGGGCGGCAACATGGCCCGCAACACCACGATCATCCGCTCCAACTACCTGTGGGACGAGAGCGCCGGCATCTACGAACACGCGCTCGGACTGTGGGAGGGGCTGGAGGAGGAACTGGACCACCCGATCCTCTTCTCCCAGCGCGGCGTCCTCAACCTCGCCCACAGCCTTCAGGACGTCCGCGACGGCGTCCGCCGGGTCGAGGCCAACCGCCTCAACGGCGTCGACGCCGAATGGCTCGACGCGGACGGGGTCAAGGAGGTCTGCCCGATCGTCAACACCTCGCCCGGCGTGCGCCATCCGGTCCTCGGCGGCACCTACCAGCCCCGCGCCGGCATCGCCAAGCACGACTACGTCGCCTGGGGCTTCGCCCGCTCCGCGGACGCCGCCGGCATCGACATCATCCAGAACTGCGAGGTCACCGGGGTGGACGTGGCCGGCGGGCGGGTGGTCGGCGTCCAGACCACCCTCGGGCCCATCGCGGCCGGCAAGGTGGCCCTGTGCTCGGCGGGCCACACCTCGGTTCTCGCCGCCATGGCCGGCCTCGAACTCCCGCTCCAGAGCCATCCGTTGCAGGCCCTGGTCTCGGAACTCCTGGAGCCGGTGCACCCGACCGTGGTGATGTCCAACGCGGTGCACGTCTACGTCAGCCAGGCGCACAAGGGCGAACTGGTGATGGGCGCGGGCATCGACGCGTACAACTCCTACACCCAGCGCGGCGCGTTCCACGTCATCGAGGAGCAGATGTCCGCGGCCCTCGAACTCTTCCCGGTCTTCGCCCGCGCCCACGTGCTGCGGACCTGGGGCGGCATCGTCGACGTCAGCCCGGACGCCTCACCCGTCGTCGGCCTCACCCCCGTCGGCAACCTGTACCTCAACTGCGGCTGGGGAACGGGCGGTTTCAAGGCCACCCCCGGGGTCGGCTGGGTCTACGCACACACCATCGCCCACGACACCCCCCACCGGCTGAACGCCCCCTTCTCGCTCGACCGTTTCACCACCGGCGCGCTCGTCGACGAGCACGGCGCCGCCGCGGTGGCCCACTAGGGAGCCCGACCATGCTGCTCATCCCCTGCCCGTGGTGCGGGCCCCGCGACGAGGCCGAGTTCCACCACGGCGGCCAGGCCCACGTCCCCTACCCCGAGGACCCCGCCGCCCTCACCGACGAGGAGTGGGCGCGCTATCTGTTCTTCCGCGACAACCCGAAGGGCCCCTTCGCCGAGCGCTGGACCCACTCGGCGGGCTGCCGCAGGTGGTTCAACGCGGTGCGAGACACGGCGACGAACGAGATCCTGACGGTGTACCGGGCGGGCGAGCCACGCCCCGCCGATCCGGCTCCGGTTCCGACTCCGGTTCCGGCCCGTCCGCCGTCCGAGGCCGGGACCGCTGAGGCCGAAGCGGCCCACGTGGAGGCAGCCCCGGGCCGGGCGGAACCGACAGCGCCCCTCCAGGACGCGACGGGCGGGGACGGAGGCGACGGAGGCGACGGAGGGGATAGAAGGGCCGGAGGGGACGGCTGGGACAGAGGGGCCGGAGGGGACGGCCGGGACAGAGGGGCCGGAGGGGACTGCGGGGGCGGCCAGCCGTTCCGCGCCCGCGTCGGCGGCCGGATCGACCGTGCCGCCCCCCTCACCTTCACCTTCGACGGCACCGAGTACCAGGGCTACCGCGGCGACACCCTCGCCTCCGCCCTCCTCGCCAACGGCGTCATCACCGCCGCGACCAGCATCGGACTCGGCCGCCCCCGCGGCATCTTCTCCGCCGGTGTCGAGGAACCCAACGCGGTCGTCCAGATCGACGCCCCCTTCCCCGAGCCCATGCTCCCCGCCACCGCCGTCGAGCTCTACGACGGCCTGGCCGCGAGCGGCCTCCCGGGCCAGGGCCGCCTCGCCACCGTCCCCGACCCCGCCCGCTACGACGCCGTGCACGCCCACTGCGACCTGCTGGTGGTCGGCGCGGGCCCGGCCGGTCTCGCCGCCGCGGCCGCCGCCGCGAGCAGCGGCGCCCGGGTGATCCTCGCCGACGACCAGCCTGAGCCCGGCGGCAGCCTGCTCGGCACCGGCGAGCACTTCGACTGGGTCACGGCGACCCGGGCCCGCCTCGAAGCCGCCCCCGAGGTCCGGTTCCTGCCCCGCACCACCGTCTTCGGCTACTACGACGACAACCACCTCCTCGCCGTCGAACGCCGCACCGACCACCTCGGCGCGGCAGCCCCCGAGAACGTCTCCAGGCAACGCGTCTGGCGGATCCGCGCCCGGCGCGTCGTCCTCGCCACCGGCGCCCACGAGCGCTCCCTCGCCTTCGGCGACAACGACCGCCCCGGCGTGATGCTGGCGGCCTCGGCGCGTACGTACCTGCACCGGTACGCCGTGCTCCCCGGCCGGCGGGCCGTCGTGTTCACCACCAACGACAGCGCCTACCCGGCCGCCCTCGACCTCGCCGCGGCCGGGGTCGCCGTCGCCGCGATCGTCGACACCCGGCCCGCACCGGGACCGTGGGCCGAGCGGGCCAGGGCCGCCGGGATCGAGGTGCTCCCCGGACACGCGGTCACCGGCACGGCGGGCGGCGACCGTCTCACCGCCGTGACCGTCGCCCCGTACGGAGACACCGAGTCCGAGGACGCCTCGCACGCAGAGGCCCCGCCCGAGGACACCCCGCACGGAGACACCCCGCGCGAAGGAGCCCTCGCGCAGCGGGAGTTCGCCGCCGATCTGCTCCTCGTCTCCGGTGGCTGGAACCCCGTGGCGCACCTGTACAGCCAGGCGGGCGGCAGGCTCCGCCACGACGGGGAACTCGGCGCGTTCGTACCCGACGGCTGCCGGCAGGCGGTGGCGGTCGCGGGCGCCGCGAACGGGGCGTACGACCTCGCCACGGCCCTCGCCCAGGGCGTGGCGGCCGGTGCCCGCGCGGTGGCGGCGGAGGGCTGCGCGGCCAGGACCCCCGAACTCCCCGCCGTGGCCCCACGGCCGTACACCCCGCCCATGCAGGTCTTCACCGTCCCCGGCACCGGCCCCAGGTTCGTCGACCTCCAGCGCGACGTCACGGTCGAGGACCTCGCCCGGGCGACCGGCGCGGGCCTGCGCTCGGTCGAGCACACCAAGCGCTACACCACGGCAGGCACCGCCAACGACCAGGGCAAGACCGGCGGCGTGCTGTCGAGCGGCGTCGTCGCCGAACTCCTCGGCGTGGACGTCTCGGCGCTCGGTCTGCCCACCTTCCGGCCGCCGTACACGCCCGTCTCCTTCGCCGCCCTGGCCGGCCGCGGCCGCGGCGCGCTGCTCGACCCGGTCCGCACCACCGCCCTGCACGGCCTGCACCAGGCGCACGGCGCGCTGTTCGAGAACGTCGGCCAGTGGAAGCGGCCCTGGTACTACCCGCGCGACGGCGAGGACATGGAGACCGCGGTGCTGCGCGAGTGCCGGGCCGCGCGCGAGGGCGTCGCCCTCATGGACGCCTCCACGCTCGGCAAGATCGACGTTCAGGGCCCCGACGCCGCGCTCTTCCTCGACCGGCTCTACACGAACACGATGAGCACCCTGAGGGTCGGCATGATCCGCTACGGCGTGATGTGCCGCCTGGACGGGATGGTGTTCGACGACGGCACGGCCATCCGGCTCGCCCCCGACCGGTTCCTGGTCACCACCACGACCGGCAACGCGGCGGCCGTCCTGGACTGGATGGAGGAGTGGCTCCAGACCGAGTGGCCCGAACTGCGGGTGCGCTGCACCTCGGTCACCGAGCACTGGGCCACGGTCGCCCTGGTCGGCCCCCGGTCCCGCGCCGTCCTCGGCGCGCTCGCGCCCGAACTCGCCGTCGCCGACGCCGACTTCCCGTTCATGGCCTGGCGGGAGACGGCCGTCGCCGGCATCGAGGCACGGGTGTGCCGGATCAGCTTCTCCGGCGAACTCGCCTACGAGATCAACGTGTCGCCGTGGGAGGCCGTCGCACTCTGGGAGGCGCTGTACGAGGCGGGCGCGCCGTACGGCATCACGCCGTACGGGACCGAGGCGATGCACGTGCTGCGGGCGGAGAAGGGCTACCCGATCGTCGGCCAGGACACCGACGGCACGGCCACCCCGCAGGACCTCGGCATGGGCTGGGCGGTGTCGAGGAAGAAGCCCGACTTCATCGGCAAGCGCTCCCACACCCGCGCCGACACCGTCCGCCCCGACCGCAAGCAGTTGGTCGCCCTGCTCACGGACGATCCCGCGGCCGTTCTCCCGGAGGGCACCCACCTGGTGGCCGACGGCGAACTGTCCGCCCCGCCCGTGCCGATGCTCGGCCATGTCACGTCCAGCTACCGCAGCGCGGCGCTCGGCCGCACCTTCGCGCTCGCGCTGGTCAAGGGCGGCCGGCAGCGCATCGGGGACCGCCTCTACGCGCCCGTCGGCGAGCGGCTGCTGCCGGTGACCGTCGCGAGCCCCGTCCTCTACGACCCCGAGGGAGCCCGCCGCGATGGCTGACACCGCCCCGACCGCCCGGCAGCGCAGCCCCCTGGCCGCCGCGGCCCACCGCCTGGCCGCCGCGACCCGTTCCTCCGGGGGCGCGCTCCGGCTGGCCGAACTCCCCTTCCTGGCCCAGGTGAACGTCCGCCTCGACGCCAAGGGCCCGGCGGCCGACGCCGTCGCCCTGGCCCTGGGGCTCCCCCTGCCCCTGGAACCCGGCACCGCCGTGCACGCGGGGGAGGTGACCGTTCTCTGGCTGGGGCCCGACGAGTGGCTGGTGGTGGGCCGGCCCGGCACCGAGCGGGACCTGGAGAGCCGAATCCGCGCGGCGGCGGACGGCGAACCGGTCGCGGTCACCGATGTCTCCGCCCAGCGCACCACCCTGCTGGTCGGCGGCCCCCGCGCCCGCGACCTGCTGGCCCACGGCTGCTCGCTGGACCTCCACCCGCGCGTCTTCGGCCCCGGCCGCTGCGCGCAGACCATGCTGGCCCGCGCCCAGGTCGTACTGGTCACACGCGCCGGGGACGAGGGAGGGGCCGCGGAAGGGGCCGCGGAAGGAGCCGAGGAAGGAGCCGAGGAAGGAGCCGCGGAAGGAGCCGCGGAAGGGGACACGGGAGGGGCCGGGCGCGCGGACGGGCCCGGGGACGAGGCCAGGCCCGGGCCCGCGGACGGTTTCTGGGTCCTGGTGCGTTCCTCCTTCGCCGGCTACCTGGTGGACTGGCTCCTGGACGCGGCCGTGGAATACACGTGAGGAAGCCCGGCCCCCGCCGGTGCGGCCCGGTCCGTCAGCGGGAGGGCTAGACGACGGCGCCGGGCCGCCGCGCGAGATGCTCCAGATGAGCCGTGCGGGCCGCGCTCGTCTGCCCCTGCACCAGGAGGAAGAGCGCCTCCCGGGCGAGGCGCTGGGCGCGGTGGGTGACCAGCATCGTCCGGCCGCCTCCCGTCACCACGGCCGCCTCCGTCGCCGTACGCAGCAGCGCGAACGCCTCCGCCCGCACCGCCAGCCGCTCCTCGGCGCGCTCGTGCGGCACCGGATGGTCGGCGAGTGCGTAGGCGCGGCGGCGCACCTCGTCGAGACGCGCCCGCAGCGGCTGCGCGTACCCCTCCTCGACCAGCGCCAGCGCCGCCCGCGCGATCCCGAAGACCGCGGGGTTCGCGTTGAGCGTCCTCGGGTGGTCCGACGCCGCCCAGTCCGCGTGCGGCAGCCGCAGCGCGACCGCCTCCTCCGGGACCCTTAGGCCGTCCAGGTCCAGCGACACCGTCCGGGACGCGGTGAGCGCCGCCAGCCGCATCGGCTCCGACGGGCGCAGACCCGGCCGTTCCCGTGCCTCGACGAACGCGAACAGGGCCTCGCCGGCCCCGGTCACCCCGGCCAGCAGCATCACGTCGTTCAGGCCCCAGCCCGTGTACCAGGGCACGGTGCCGTCGAACCGCCAGCCGTCCCCCTCGCGCCGGACCCGCACGGGGGTACGGGGGTAGGACCGCAGATGCGCGTACGCCACCCCCGAGAGCAGCTCGCCGCGTGCCAGCGGGCCCAACAGGCGCTCCCGCACCGGCAGTCCGGTCCCGGCCAGGGTCTGCACGGGGGTGTGGTGCTGCGTCTGCACGAACCACGTCGAGCAGCAGGCCCCGGCCAGGATCTCCGCCGTCTCCCGCAGGACCGCCGCCGGCGCCGCCGAGCCGCCGTACTCCTGCGGCGCGTTCACCCCGAGCAGGCCCGAGCGCTTGACCGCCTCGATGTGGCTCGCGGGGACGCCCTCCTGGTCGACGCGCTCGGCGGCGGGGGAGAGGAGGTCGTCGGCGAGGGCCCGGGCGCGGGCGACGAGCGGGTGTGCGGTGACGGTCATGGAGAGGATTCTTCCGGCTTCCCGGCGCGCACCCGTCGGCCGACCGGGTGTGATCTTTGTCAAGCACGGCGGTTTCCTGGTGCGCGGAATTTACTTCGGCCCATGAATGGTTGCAATGTACATCTGAGTACATTCGACCGTCCGAGACCGCGGCCGGGCCGCCGGGCCCGTGCGCACCACCAGCGAGGCATCCGTGAACCAGTCCACCCCCGAGCAGCCCGCCGACGTAGTGGCCCGGCTGCGCGCCACGTTCCGCACCGGCCGCACCAAGCCCGTCGAGTGGCGCACCGGCCAGCTGCGCCGGCTGCGCGCCATGCTCACGGAACGCGGCGACGAGCTCGCCGCCGCCCTCCACGCGGACCTGGGCAAGAGCAGCGGCGAGGCCTACCGCACGGAGATCGACTTCACCATCCGGGAGATCGACCACACCCTCGACCACCTGGACGAGTGGCTGCGCCCCGAGTCCGCACCGGTCCCGCGCCACCTCGGGGCCGACGCGACGGCCTGGACCCAGTACGACCCGCTCGGTGTCGTCCTCGTCATCGCCCCGTGGAACTACCCGGCCCAACTGCTGCTCGCCCCGGTGGTCGGCGCCCTCGCCGCGGGCAACGCGGTCCTCGCCAAGCCCAGCGAGCTGGCCCCGGCCACCTCGGCGGCGCTGGCCCGGCTGATCCCCGCCTATCTCGACACCGAGGCGGTGGCCGTCGTCGAGGGCGGCGTCCCGGAGACCACGGCCCTGCTCGCCGAGCGCTTCGACCACATCTTCTACACCGGCAACGGCACCGTCGGCCGCATCGTGATGCGCGCCGCCGCCGAGCACCTCACCCCGGTCGCCCTCGAACTCGGCGGCAAGTCACCGGTGTTCGTCGACCGCGACACCGACCTCGCCGTGGTCGCGGACCGGCTGGCCCGCGGCAAGTTCCTCAACGCCGGACAGACCTGTGTCGCCCCCGACTACGTCCTGACCGACCCCGGCACGGCCGCCGCCCTGGAGTCCGCTCTGGTCAAGGCCGTCCAGGCGCTGTACGGCGCCGAGCCCAAGGAGTCCGGCGAGTACGGCCGGATCGTCAACGAGCGCCACTTCGACCGGCTCAGCGGCCTGCTCGGCTCGGGCCGGGTGGTGGTCGGCGGCGACACCGACCGCGCCGTCAAGTACATCGCGCCCACCGTGCTCGCCGACGTCGACCCCGGCTCCCCGGTGATGCGGGAGGAGATCTTCGGCCCCATCCTGCCCATCGTCACCGTCGCGGACCTCGACGCGGCGATCGGGTTCATCAACGACCGCGACAAGCCGCTCGCGCTCTACGTCTTCAGCGAGTCCGCGGAGACCCGGGACCGGATCGCCGCCGAGACCTCCTCCGGCGGCCTCGGCCACGGCCTCCCGCTCGCCCATCTCACCGTCTCCGACCTGCCGTTCGGCGGGGTGGGCGAGAGCGGCACGGGCAGCTACCACGGCCGCTACTCCATCGAGACGTTCAGCCACCGCAAGGCGGTCCTCGCCAAGCCGCTCGGCTGACGGGAACGCGGCCCCTGCTGCGGGGCCCTGTGCCAGACTCCGTCGATGACCTCCGAAACGATCACCGCGGACGCCTCCGGCACCTGGAGACTCGGCGACCTGCCCGTCCACCGCCTCGGTTTCGGCGCGATGCGGCTGACGGGCAGCGTCCCCTTCCGGCACGGCTCACCGAGCGACCGCGGCCGCTCGATCGCCGTGCTGCGCAGGGCCGTCGACCTCGGTGTGAACCACATCGACACGGCGGCCTTCTACTTCTCCGACCTGCGGTCCGCCAACGAACTGATCAACACCGCCCTCTCCCCGTACCCCGACGACCTGGTGATCGTCACCAAGGTCGGCCCGCACCGGGACTACTCGGGCGAGTGGGCCACCGCCGCGCGCCCCGACCAGCTGCGCGGACAGGTCGAGGAGAACCTGCGCCAGCTCGGCCGCGACCACCTGGACGTCGTGAACCTCCGCCGGATGCGCCAGGACTCGATCGCCGAGCACTTCGGCGCCCTCGCCGAACTGCGCGAGGCCGGACTGGTCCGGCACCTCGGCGTCTCCGACGTGGAACCGCGCCACCTCGACGAGGCCCTCGCCATCGCCCCCGTGGTCTGCGTGCAGAACCGCTGGGGGCTCGACACACCCGACCCCGCCACGGACGAACTGGTCCGCCTCTGCGGCGCGCGCGGCATCGCCTTCGTCCCCTTCTTCGCCGTCGCGGGCCAGGCCGGGGGAGGGGGCACGCCCCAGGCTCCCGACGACGAGATCCTCGCCGTCGCCCGCGCGCACGGCGCCGCTCCCGCCCAGATCCGCCTCGCCTGGACCCTCCACCAGGGCCCGCACGTCCTGGCCATCCCCGGCACCGGCGACCCCGACCACCTCACCGAGAACGTGGCCGCGGGCGCCCTCCGCCTCACCGACGCCGAACTGACCCGCCTGGACACGCTGCACCACAGGCCCGCCTGAGGACCGCGCCGGGGGCGCCGGGCGCCGGGCGGCGCGGGAACCACGCGCCGTGGCCGGTGCGGGTCAGCCCCTCCAGCCGCCTTCGCGCATGAGGTGCCGGCCGCATCTCCATGCCCGCGAACCCACCGGCCGGTCCCGGCCCGCGCCCCCGGCCCGCGCCTCGGCTCCCGCGCCCCAGGTCCGCGCCTCGGCTCCCGCGCCCCAGGTCCGCGCCTCGGCTCCCGCGCCCCAGGTCCGCGCCCCAGGTCCGCGCCCCAGGTCCGCGCCCCAGGTCCGCGCCTCGGCTCCCGCGCCTCGGCTCCCGCGCCTCGGCTCCCGCGCCTCGGGCCCGCGCCCCAGGTCCGCGGTCCCGCGCCCCGCCCCGGCGGTTCCGCTCCGTGCCGGAAAGCCCGCGCCCCGTCGCGGCCCCTCGCATAATGGGCGCACAGATGCTCGGTGGTCCTCGGCTGACTACACTGCCGTAGACGATCTGTCCGACCGCGGACGAAGACGGGGTGAGAGACCTTCCATGGCCGACTCGAAGGACGAACGCCGGCCGGCCGGTGAGCTGGAGGCGTCCGTCATGGCGGCGCTGTGGGCCGCCGGCGCACCCCAGACCCCCGGGCAGGTGCAGCGGAGCCTCGGTACGGACCTGGCCCGCACGACCGTGACGACGATCCTGACCCGGCTGCACGACAAGGGTGTGGTCGGCCGCCACCGCCAGGGCCGTGGGTACGCCTACTTCCCCGTCCAGGACGCCCAGGGCCTGACCGCGAAGCGGATGCACACCGAACTCGACCGCGACGCCGACCGGGAGACCGTGCTGGCCCGCTTCGTCGCCCAGCTCAGCCCCGACGACGAGCGCGTGCTGCGGGGCCTGCTCGAAGCCGACGAGCAGCCCGGTGGATCATGATCGCCCTGCTCGTCCTGCCCCTGCTGGTGCCGTTCGCCCTGCCGGCGCTCGCCCGGCGGGCCCTGGACCGGCTGGCGCCCGCGGCCGCGCTCTGGACCGTCACCGGCTCGGCCGTCGCCCTCGCGGCCTGCTCACTGGCGGCGCTCGGCGCGTTCGTCCTCACCGGTCTGCTCAAGGTGCCGTTCTTCGCGGCGCTGGGTGAACTGATCCGGCCGCTGCACATCGCCTCCGACCGCTTCGTGCTGCCGCTCGCGGCCGCCTCGGTCGGTGCCGTCGCCGTGGGCACCTGGAGCTTCGGGCGGTCGGTGCTCCGGCAGGCCCGCGCCTTCCACGCGGCCCGCACGGAGGCCGGCCGGCGGCCCGCTGCGGGCGACCTGTGCGTGGTCGACTCCCCGAGTCCCGACGCGTACGCGCTGCCCGGCCGGCCGCACCGGATCGTGGTCACCACGGGGATGCTGCGCAGCCTCGACGGAGCCGAACGCGAGGCGCTGTTCGCCCATGAGCGGGCGCACAACGCGGGCGGCCACCACTACTTCCTCGCCGCGGCCGAACTCGCGGCGCACTGCCATCCGGCGCTGCGGCGGGTGAGGGACGTCATCCGGCTGGCCGTGGAGCGGGTGGCCGACGAGGCGGCGGCGCGTGCGGTGGGGGACCGGCGGCTGACCGCCCGTGCGATCGCACGGGCCGCGCTGGCGGGCCAGGGCGGGGGCCTGCGACGGCCGGCGTTCGTACCCGGGGCAGCGTCGGGGCCCGTACCCCGGCGGGTCCAGGCGCTGCTGGCCGCACCCGACACGGCCCGGGGCCGGCGACGGGCCGGCGCCTGGACCGCGACCCTCCTGCTGACCTGCACGCTCCTGTCCTGCGCCGCATCGGCAACCGGCATGATCGACTTCCACCACCAGGTCGAGATCGCCCAGGGGGAAGCGGCGCGGTAGGCCGGGTTCGGTTCGGTGCGGTCCGGTGCGGTCCGGTGCGGTGCGGTGCGGTGCGGTGCGGTGCGGTGCGGTGCGGTGCGTGCTGGGCGGGGCGTGGTGCGTGGTCGGCGGTGGTGCGGTCCGTGGCGTGTGTGCGGGTGCGCTCCGGCTGGGCGCGCAGTCCCCGCGCCCCCTGTCTGGGCGCCGTCGTCGTGTCGGTCCTCGACATGACTGGCGTGCGGTACGTTTTACGTATAACCTCTCCCGCTAACCAGCCCCACCGAAAGGCCCCCATGGCCCCCACGCGACGCGTCGCCCTGGTCACCCTCGTCGTCGGCGACTACGACGAGGCGATCCGCCACTACACCGAGGACCTCGGGTTCCGGCTCGTCGAGGACGCGCCGCGGCCGGACGGGTCGCGGTGGGTCGTCGTGGAGCCGGGGGCGGAGGGTGCCGGTACCGGGCTGCTGCTCGCCCGCGCCAAGAACGAGGAGCAGCGGGCCCGCGTCGGCGACCAGACCGGCGGCCGGGTCGGGTTCTTCCTGCACACCGACGACTTCGCCCGCGACCACGCCCGGATGACCGCCGCCGGCGTGACCTTCCTGGAGGAGCCGCGGCACGAGCCGTACGGCACCGTCGCCGTCTTCCGGGACCTGTACGGCAACCGCTGGGACCTGCTCCGGCCCGCAGCCTGACCGATCGCCCCGAACCATCTGCCGAGGAAAGCTCCACCATGACCGCTACGCGCGTAGACGAAGCTGTGATCCGCCGCCTCCCCAAGGCCGTCCTGCACGACCACCTCGACGGCGGCCTGCGCCCCGCCACCCTTGTCGAGCTCGCGGCGGAGATCGGTCACACCCTGCCCGCCACCGACCCGGACGAGCTGGCCGCCTGGTACTTCGAGGCCGCCAACTCCGGTGACCTGGTGCGGTACATCGCCACCTTCGAGCACACCCTCGCCGTCATGCAGACCAGGGAGGGGCTGCGGCGCGTCGCCGAGGAGTACGTCCTCGACCTCGCGGCCGACGGTGTCGTCTACGGCGAGGTGCGCTACGCGCCGGAGCTGAACGTGAAGGGCGGGCTGTCGCTCGACGAGGTCGTGGAGAGCGTGCAGGAGGGCCTCGCCGCCGGTATGGCGAAGGCCGCCGCAGCGGGCACCCCCGTCCGCGTCGGCACCCTGCTCTGCGGCATGCGGATGTTCGACCGGGTCGGGGAGGCGGCCGGGCTGGCCGTCACCCACCGGGACGCCGGTGTCGTCGGCTTCGACATCGCCGGCGCCGAGGACGGCTTCCCGGCTGCCGACCACCTCGCCGCCTTCGAGCACCTGCGCCGCGAGAGCGTGCCGTTCACCATCCACGCCGGTGAGGCCTACGGCCTGCCCAGCATCCACCAGGCGCTCCAGGTCTGCGGCGCCCAGCGCATCGGGCACGGCGTCCGCATCACCGAGGACATCGTCGACGGCAAGCTCGGCCGGCTCGCCGGCTGGGTGCGCGACCGTCGGATCGCCCTGGAGATGTGCCCCACCTCCAACCTCCAGACCGGCTGCGCCACCTCCATCGCCGAGCACCCGATCACCGCGCTGAAGGACCTGGGCTTCCGGGTCACCCTCAACACCGACAACCGGCTGGTCTCCGGTACGACGATGACCCGTGAGATGTCCCTGCTGGTCGAGGAGGCCGGCTGGACCGTCGAGGACCTGCGCACGGTCACGGTGAACGCCCTGAAGAGCGCGTTCATCCCGTTCGACGAGCGCAGGGCCCTCATCGAGGACGTCGTCCTGCCGGGCTACGCCGCCGCGCTCTGAAGCAGCCCCCGCAGCAGGGCCGCCTGTCCGACGTGCTGGAGATCGTCGGACAGGACGCTCACCAGCCGCACGCCCAGGGTGACCGGCGGATCCCAGCGGGTGTCCACGATCCGTTCGAGATCCTTGGCGGGCAGCTCGCGCAGCACGCCCAGGGTCTGCTCGTGCACCGCGTCGTGGTAGCCGGTCAGCAGGTCACCGGAGTCCACCGTGACCTTGGCGACCTGCGCCGGGGTGTGGCCGTACCCGTGGTCACGCGGCGGCAGGTCCAGGCCGAAGCGCTTCTCCCAGCCCTGGGCAAGCCACACCTGGTCCAGGCCGAAGGCGTCGGCGACGTGGTCGTCCTGGATCCGGGTGAGGTGCCAGACCAGCCAGGTGACGGAGTTGGCGTCCGGGGCCGGGCGCCGGTTGAGCAGGTCGGGGGCGAGGCCGTCGAGGGCCGCGTGGACTTCTTCCCGGATGCGGCCGAAGCCGTCGATGAGGATGTCCCTTGCATGCATACGACCACGATCGCTCATCGCCGCTCCTCATGCGCCCGGAATCCACCGGAATCCAGCTTCCGCGAAAGCCCGGTGGCACCCGACCGGACAGCCGGGTCCGACGGAAGAGTCTCTTTGTCGTCCTCCTCCCGGACGGGCGCCCGGGGCACGAACAACCGCCACGCCCGCCGCGGCACGGTGTCCGTCGGCGCGCGCGCCGCGCGGTACCGTCCGTCACGACGGGGCAGGCCGGGGTCAGGAGGGGCGGGATCCGTCCGGGGGCGTCGCCGGGTCCTCTGATGCGAGGAGGGCCATCAGGGCCCGGGCCGCCGGGCTGGTGGCCGTCTCGGGCGGCAGCAGCGCGACCGTCTCGTACGCGGCCTCGTCCGCGCCCTTGAGGACGAGCGCGGTGAGCGAGGGCCGCTTGTGCCGGAAGTGGCGCGGTACGACGGCGATGCCGAGGTTCTCGTCCACCAGGTCGAGCAGGCTGTGCACGTCGTTGACCTCCAGCGCGACCGTGCGCCGCACCCCCGCCGAGGCGAAGGCGGCGTCGGTCGAACGGCGCGGGCCCCAGTCCGGGTGGAAGTCGACGAACACCTCCCCGTCGAGGTCCTCGGGCGTCACCGCCGCACCGCCCGCGGCGAGGCGGTGGCTGGGATGGCACAGCACGGTCATCGGCTCGCCGGTCAGTGACACCGAGCGCAGCTGGTCGGTGTCGTCCTGGACGCGGTAGGCGAAGGCCAGGTCCAGCCGGCCCGCCGCCACCTCCTCGGCGAGAGGGCCCGAGCCCGCCTGGCGCAGCCGGATCTCCACGTCCGGGTGGCGGCGCCGGAAGGCGGCGAGGAGCCCCGCCACATGCACCCCGGCGATGCACTGCTCGGTGCCGAGCGCCAGCGTCCCGCGCAGCACGCCCTGCACCGCGGCCACCGCCTCGTGCGCCGAACGCACCTGGGCGAGGATCCGCTCCGCCTCGCCGAGCAGCGCCCGGCCCGCCTCGGTGAGGGTGACCCTGCGGGTCGTCCGCACGAAGAGCGGGGCCCGCAGCTCGCGCTCCAGGGCCCGGATGGAGGCGGACAGGCCCGACTGGGACACCAGCAGCCGTTCGGCGGCCCGGGTGAAGTGCTGGTCCTCGGCGACCGCGACGAAGTGCTGGAGGTGGCGCAATTCCATGATTGAGAAGCCTAGCCGCACAATTCCATCGGATTCTTCTGTTGGACCACTGCCCACGGCTCGGGAAAGAGTGGGATCGGTAGTTCGTGTGCCAACCCCTCTGGAGTCGCGTTGTACACCGCACACCCCGACCGCTACGCCGACATGCCGTACCGCCGCAGCGGCCGCAGCGGCCTGAAGCTTCCCGCGCTGTCGCTCGGCCTGTGGCACAACTTCGGGCCCGACCGGGCCGTGACGACCCAGCGCGCCATCCTGCGGCGCGCCTTCGACCTCGGCGTCACCCACTTCGACCTGGCCAACAACTACGGGCCGCCGCCCGGCGCGGCCGAGTCCGCGTTCGGCGAGGCGCTCCGGGCGGACTTCGCCGGGTACCGCGACGAGCTGGTCATCTCCACCAAGGCCGGTTATCTGATGTGGCCCGGCCCGTACGGCGAGTGGGGCTCGCGCAAGTACCTGCTGTCGTCCCTGGACCAGTCGCTGACGCGGATGGGCCTGGACTACGTCGACATCTTCTACTCGCACCGCCCGGACCCGGAGACTCCCCTGGAGGAGACGATGGGCGCCCTGCACTCCGCGGTCCAGCAGGGCAAGGCGCTCTACGTCGGCATCTCCAACTACTCGGCGGAGCAGACCCGCGAGGCCGCCCGGATCCTCGGTGAGCTGGGCACCCCGCTGCTGATCCACCAGCCGCGCTACTCGATGCTCGACCGGCGTCCCGAGACCGAGGGCCTCCTGGACGCGCTCGACGAGCTCCAGGTCGGCTCCATCGTCTTCTCCCCGCTGGAGCAGGGCCTGCTGACCGGCCGCTACCTGGACGGCATCCCCGAGGGCTCCCGGGCCGCGAGCGACAGCCCGTTCCTGAACTCGGACGCGGTCACCGCGGACCTGGTCGCCCAGCTGCGCGACCTGGACGAGGTCGCCAAGGGCCGCGGCCAGACCCTGGCGCAGCTCGCCCTGTCCTGGGTGCTGCGCGGCGGCCGGGTGACCTCCGCGCTGATCGGCGCGAGCAGCCCGCAGCAGGTCGAGGACTGCGTCGGCGCCATCGGCAACCTCGACTTCGACGCGGAGGAACTGAGCCGCATCGACGCGATCGTCAACCGCTGACGCGAGCGTCGGCCGCTGACGTGATCGGCCATCGCCGACGCGTCCGGCGGGGCGGACGCGTCAGTGCGCCCGCCCCGCCCCTTTGACGGCTCCCGGGCGTCGGCGCGCCCGGGAGCCCCGCGCCCCGTCGCCGTCCCCGCTTCTGGCTCCGTCCGGTACCCGGTCCAGGAAGCCCCGGACGTGCCGGATGCGGCCGTCCTCGCCGAGTGTGACCACGTCAAAACCGGCCACCGGGGCCTGGTCGTCGCTCCCGTCCACCGGCTCCCGGCCGAAGCGCGCGCTCTGGTGGTCGCCGTCGACTGGCCCGAGCGGACGGGACACGAGACCCGGGAACCGCTCGTGCGCGGCCGCGATCAGGGCCGTGATCCGCCCGTGGCCTGCGACGTCGGCCGGCGGGTCGGTGCGGGTGTCCTCCGGGGGCCGGGCCTCGGCGACGGCCGCGCCCGGCGCCCCGGGCTCCGCCGCGTTCCGGGCCTCGACGTAGCGGGCGGCGTCGGCCCGGTGACGGTCGGTGTTCACGGCCATGGCGAATCGGCCCCCCGTCGAGAGACGTCACCGCTGGTGGGAGAGCAGATCGCGGTCCACGGCGATCCTTCGGCACCACCATGCCCGGTACCGCGTGACGGGTCCACCACTGCGCGGCCAACGAAGGCCGGCCGGTACAGCGCGCGCATTTCGGCCAATTCGAAGGTCGAATATGCCAAGAGACTGGCCGGAAAGGCGTGGTGACAGTGTTTCGAAAGTGAACATACTCGAATGTCAGGAGCACTTCACCGCACAGGAGCCGCACGGAAACCCGGCCGCGACGGCACACCGGCGAGCTACGGGGGAGTGATCGTGCACGACGAATTCCTGTGCCATGTCACGGCGTACGGGGTGTGCGGCGGCCAGCGCATCGGCGTGCCGCTCGGCACCTACCGCGCGCCGACCCTGGCGCTGGCCCTGTGGTGGTTACGGGACCGGGCGACCTGGATCGCGGAGCGGCTCGACCCCTTACCCGAGAACCCCCGCTTCCCCCGGGGATCGCTCGTCCCGGTCGCGGACACCGTCTCCGACGTCCCCGGACTGCTCCGCGGCTGGTGCGCCGACGTGGTCCGCCAGGAACTCGTCGCCGACGAACTCGCCGGCGGACGGCTGGTGCGGATCGCCGTCCAGGACGACACCACCGAGTACGAACTGCTCGCCGAGTCCGTCGACGCCCTCCGTATGCAGCGCACCATCCCCGCACTCGTCGTCCCCGTCGCCTGACCCGCGACGGCCGCCGTCCCCTCGGCCACGGTCGGGCACACACATGGTCATATCGGTAGAATTCTGGCCATGGCGGAGCGGCACGTCGCCTCGACGGCGCCCGAACTCGTCCTGGAGACCGACACGGGCTCCACGGTGATGAGCCCGGGCCGCGACTACCACGTCGGGCGCGACCCGTTGAGCGACATCGTCATCGACGATGCCCGGGTCTCGTGGCACCACGCCGTGCTCCGGCCCGGGGACGGCCACTGGACACTGGCCGACGAGCACAGCACCAACGGCACCTACGCCGACGGCCGCCGCATCAGCGAGGGCGAGGTCGGACCCGGCACGGTGATCCGCTTCGGCAGCCCCGCCGACGGGCCCTCCGCGGTCCTGAGCGGCCGCCCCGCACCCGCCCCGGACCGCCCCTCGTCCGTCTCCATGCCCGCCCGGACCGGCACCTTCCGTTGCCCCTCCTCGGTACGGCCGCTACGGGCCCGCACCGTCCGCATCGGCCGCGCCCCCGACAACGACGTCGTCGTCGACGACCTGATCGTCTCCCGCCACCACGCCGAACTGCGCGCCCACCCCGACGGCAGCTACGAGATCGCCGACCTCGGCAGCCACAACGGCACCTACCTCAACGGCCGCACCGTCCTGCGCGCCCCGCTCGGCCGCCGCGACATCGTCGGCATCGGCCACTCGGCGTTCTGCCTGGTCGACGGCGAGCTCCAGGAGTACGTCGACACCGGCGAGGTCTCCCTCGACGTCCAGGACCTCACCGTCGCCGTCGACCGCGGCCGCAAGGTCCTGCTGGACCACGTCTCCTTCCCGGTCGGCCAGAAGTGCCTGCTCGCGGTGGTCGGGCCGAGCGGCGCCGGCAAGTCCACGCTGCTCGGCGCCCTCACCGGGCAGCGCCCCGCCGAGCACGGCACGGTCCTCTACGACGGCCGCGACCTGTACCGCGACTACGCCGAACTGCGCCAGCGCATCGGCCTGGTCCCGCAGGACGACATCCTGCACGTCCAGCTGACCGTGCGCAGCGCCCTCACCTACGCCGCCGAACTGCGCTTCCCCGAGGACACCGCCAAGGCCGAACGCCGGCAGCGGGTCGAGGAGGTCATCCGGGAACTGGGCCTCGAACAGCGCGCCGGGCAATCCGTGCACAGCCTCTCCGGCGGGCAGCGCAAGCGGGTCAGCGTGGCCCTGGAACTGCTGACGAAACCGTCCCTGCTGTTCCTCGACGAACCGACCTCGGGTCTGGACCCCGGCATGGACCGCTCGGTGATGAACATGCTGCGCGGCCTCGCCGACGACGGCCGTACCGTCATCGTCGTCACCCACAGCGTGCTCAGCCTCGACGTCTGCGACCGGCTCCTGGTGCTGGCGCCGGGCGGCCGGACCGCCTACTTCGGGCCGCCCGGCGACGCCCTCGGCTTCTTCCGGTTCGACGAGTGGCCCGAGGCCTTCGAGGCGTTCGAGCGGGACACCGGACGGGACTGGGCGGGGGAGTACCGCGCCTCGTCGTACCACCGCAAGTACATCGTGAACTCCAGCGCGCAGCCCGTGCTGCCGCGCGGCGGCCCGGTCGCCCCGGCCCCGCCGCCGCCCCGGCCGCGCAGCTGGGGCGCCCAGTTCTCGACACTGGTGCGCCGCTACACGGCCGCGCTCGCCGCCGACCGCACCTTCCTCGCCATCATGATCGGGCTGCCGTTCGTGATGGGCGCGATGGCCCGCGCCGTCGCCGGCGGCAGGCTCACCTTCGACACCGCCACCAACGCCCTGCTCACCCTCTGCGTGGGCGGGGTGCTGACCGGCGCGGCCAACGCCGTGCGCGAACTGGTCAAGGAACGCGTCATCTACCAGCGCGAGAGAGCCGTCGGCCTGCCCAGATCGGCGTACGTCATGTCGAAGGTCGTCGTCCTCGGGACCGTCACCGTGCTCCAGGCGATCGTCCTCACCCTCGTCGGCCTGGCCGGCGTCGATCTCAACGCGCCCGGCGGGAACGGCGTGCTCATGCCGCCCCTGCTGGAGATCACCGTCGCCGTGGCCGTGCTCTCCTTCACCGCGATGATGCTCGGCCTGCTGATCTCCGCACTGGTCCGCAAGGAGGAGGTGACGATGCCGCTGCTGGTGCTGCTCACCGTCGTCCAGGTCGTCTTCTGCGGGACCCTGCTGAAGCTCGACGGCGTGCCAGGCCTGGAGCAACTGGCCTGGCTGGTGCCCTCCCGGTGGGCGCTCGGCGCCATGGCCGGCACCGTCGAACTGCACCGGATCGTGCCCGGCACCATCACCGCCGACCCGATGTTCCGGCACTCGGCGGGCGTGTGGCTGCGCAACATGCTCATGCTGCTGGTGCTGGCGGCCGCCTTCGGCCTGGTGCTCTCCCGGCTGCTGCGCCGGCACGAACCCGCCGTCATGCGGAAGTAGCCGCGGAAGGAGCGGACACGATGACGACCACGCCAGGATTCCGCCCCACCCATGTCGTCCCGCCCGACGGCATGCCCGCCTGGGAGGCGCCCGACCCGGCCCGGCCCACCGTGCCCCTCGACCCGCTGCTGCCGGTACGGCTGGTGGAGCGGCGCGGCGACTGGGCCCACATCGGCTGCGCCAACGGCTGGGCGGCCTGGGTCGACGGCCGCTACCTCGTCGCCGTACCCCAGGACCCGCCCGTCACCGGCGGCCCCGCAGGCGAGGCGGGCGATCCGCGCCCGCTGCTCGCGCGTGCCGAACGGGCCCTGGCCGACTACCGCGCCGCCGTCGAGGAACTCGCCGGCGGCGGCCTCGACGGGGAGTCGTTCCGGGGCCGTACGCACGGGCTGCGCGTCGGAGTGGTGGTCGACGGAGAGTCCGTGTGGGTGTACGACGCGGCCGACGGACGCTGGCTCTACGGCGACGGACGGCGGCTGTCCACCTACGTCACCGACCGGGCGCACCCGGGCGCGGACAGCCCCGGTCACGATCCGACCCGGGTGGTCACCCCGAACGGCGAGCGCTGATGACGAACGGCGGCACGGACCGGCTCGCCGGGCCCGCGGGCACCCGGATCGCGGGCTACCGGATCGAGAGCCGGATCGGCCGGGGCGGCATGGCCGTCGTCTACCGGGCCCGCGACCTGCGCCTGGACCGCACGGTCGCGCTGAAACTGCTCACCCCCGAGCTGGCCCGCGACGACACCTTCCGGCAGCGCTTCACCCACGAGTCCAGGGCGGCCGCCGCCATCGACCACCCGCACATCGTGCCGGTCTTCGAGGCCGGCGAGGCGGACGGCGTCCTGTATATCGCCATGCGCTACGTCGACGGCCTCGACCTGCGCCACCTCCTGGACCGGGAGGGGCCGCTGGCCCTTTCCGCGGCGGTCCGGATCGCCGCCCAGGTGGCCTCCGCGCTGGACGCCGCCCACGACCACGGCCTGGTCCACCGGGACGTCAAACCCGGCAACATCCTGGTCGCCCGCGGTACCGACAGCGACCACCCCGAGCACGTCTACCTGACCGACTTCGGCCTCACCAAGAAGTCCCTGTCCCTGACCGGCTTCACCTCCGTCGGCCAGTTCGTCGGCACCCTCGACTACGTGGCCCCGGAGCAGATCGCCGGCCGCCCGGTCGACGGCCGCTGCGACCAGTACGGGCTCGCCTGCGTCGTCCACGAGACCCTGACGGGCCGTCCGCCGTTCGTCCGCGAGGACGACATGGCCGTGCTGTGGGCCCACCAGTACGACGAGCCGCCCGCCCCCAGCGCGGCCCGCGCGGAGCTGACCGCGGCCGTCGACGCGGTCTTCGCCAAGGCCCTCGCCAAGAACCCCGACGACCGCTACGACACCTGCCTCGCCTTCGTCGGCGCCCTGCGCGCGGCCGCGGCGGGCCACGCACGGCGGGTCACCCGCCCGCCGCCCTGGGCGCGGCCCGTCTTCCGGTAGGCGGCCCGTCTTCCGGTAGGCGGCGCGCGCCGTCCGACGTCAGGTCTCCACCTCGCCCCGCCGGTGCACCGGGCGCGCGAGCAGCGCGCCCAGGAAACCGGCGGCCAGTCCCCACAGCACGCCCAGGCCGAGCGCCGGCCACAGCTCGGGCCGCAGGAGCAGCTCGCCCGACAGGTTGCCGCCCAGGTCGCCGATGCCGAGCAGGGAGAGGCCGTAGTGGGCGCAGACCCGGCCGGTCAGACAGAGCGTCAGCACCGTCAGCGCGAGCGCGACGGCCAGGTGCACGGCGTGCCGCCAGGGGCGGATCCTGGCCGGGGAGCGTGCCGCCGTCAGGACCGCGGCCGCCGACAGCAGCACCGCGTCCACCACGACCAGCCACCACCAGCGGCCGTCGTGGGCGGCGAGGGCGCGCAGGTCGAGCGTGGACACGTCCGGGGTGCGCAGGATCTCGGCCAGCACATGCGGCAGGGGCAGGCCGAAGGGACCGTCGACGCGCCCCTTCCAGGTGACCCCGAGACCGAGCGTGAGGGCCAGCCAGGCCACGTTGGGCAGCCCGAGCAGGATCACCGCGAGGGTCTCCCTGGCATGCCCGCGGGTCACCATCGCCACCAGGGCGGCGAGCAAGGCGAGCACTACGTACGCCAGCACGAACGCGACCATCGCGTACGCCGCCGGGCGCACCGACGTCCCGAAGCGCAGCAGCCGTCCCGGCAGCGGGGCACCGGGCGACACCAGGAGCGCGAGCAGCAGGATCCCGGCCAGCCACAGCAGTCCGAACAGCAGTGTGAGCGGCACGTCCGTGGTGAACCCCGCCCGCGGCGCGGCGTCCAGCAGGCCGGTGAGGTCACTGAGCGTGCCGTCGCCCAGGTCCACGGCGAAGGTGTGCCGGGCCCCGAGGGCCGACCCGGTCAGCGCGAGCAGCCACAGCACCGCGATCCGCGCCGCCCACCCCGCCAGTTCCCCGGTCCCGGCCACCGCCCGGTGCCGCAGCGGCCGCAGGAAGCCCCCGCCGGCCAGCAGCGCCCCCACCAGGGTCACCGACAGCGGTACGACGGTGAGCCCGGCGTTCGTCCGGGCCAGTTCGCCCGCGTTCCCCGACAGCTCGACGCTGCCGCCCACGGCCGTCACCACCGTCGCGAGGACCACCGGGACGAAGGCGTCCTCCGGCAGGTCCGTCGCGCCCGCCGCCCACAGGCCCGCCGCGGCCACCACGACCATGCCCAGCAGCGCGGCCAGCACCACGGCCAGCGCCTGCGGCCAGCCGTGCCGGGCCACGGAGCGGCCGGCCGGCGCGCTCACGGGCCGCTCGGCGCGGTCATGGCCTGCTCGGCGGCGGCTCGGCGGCGATCGGTGGGCTCACGCTGTCACGCTAGGCAACCCCCGCGAGGCCCGCTCGCCGGGTGGGCCGTCCGCGTCGGCTTGCGGACGGTACGGGACCGGCGCACATTGGGCTCGTTGTACATCAAATGAGGCATTTTTCATGAATGCCGTTTAGTTCAACGGGGAGATGAGCGCGTGAGCGTCGAACCGCCGTCATCCGGCCGCCCCACAGGACCTCCCTCCGGCCCGCTGTCGGGGCCCTCCCAGCCGCCCGCAGGCCCGCCCTCCCAGCCGCCCGGCGGCGGAGGCGGCGGGGGCGGCGACGACGGAGGCCCGCACCGGCCGTGGTGGCGCTCCACGCCCCGGATCGCGATGCTCACCACCGCGGTGGTCGTCGCCGCCGTCCTGGTCGTGGTCCTCACCCGTACGGGCGAGGACTCGGGCAAGCGCGGCGAGGTCTTCCTCCAGGCCGCGAACAGCACCGGCCAGGACCCGTTCACCGCGTCCAGCGCCAAGGACAGCTCCGCCGCCCCGGTCTCCCCGGCCCCGGCCGCGTCCGCGGCACCGGCCAACCAGGTGCGCGGGGTCGACGGCGGCGCGCCCGGTCTCTACACCGGGACGAAGAACAGCCCCAGCTGCGACGTGGAGCAGCAGGTCGGGTACTTCCGGGCCGACCCGGCCCGGAACAGGGCGTTCGCCGCACAGGTCGGCGTCCAGCCCTCCGGTGTCCCCGCCTACCTGCGCTCCCTCACTCCCGTACAGCTGCGCGCGGACACCCGGGTCACCGCCCACGGCTACCGCGACGGCGCCACGACCAGCTACCAGTCCGTCCTCCAGACGGGCACCGCCGTCCTGGTCGACGGACACGGGGTGCCCCGGGTGCGCTGCGCCTGCGGCAACCCGCTGGCCGCGCCGGTGGCGCAGCAGAACACGCCCAGGACCACCGGCACGGCCTGGCCCGCGTACCACCCCTCGAACGTCGTGGTCGTCTCGCCCGCCGCGCAGATCGTCAACGTCTTCGTCATCTACGACCACGAGCACGACGACTGGATCGGCCGGCACCGGGGCGACCACAACGGGCAGCACGACCGCCCGGCGAAGCCCCCGGCCAACCCGTACCCCATGAACCCGCCGGCCCAGCAGGGCTGCCCGCCCTCGCCGGGCCGCACGCCCGCCCCCGGCGCCACGCCGTGCCCGTCCGGTTCGGCCGGGTCGTCCTCGCCGTCCGGCCCCGCCACCGGCTCGAAGTCCCCGCCGTCGAAGTCGCCCGCCTCGAACTCCCCGTCCTCCGGGCGGCCGTCCTCGAAGCCGCCCTCGTCGCAGTCGCCGTCCTCCGAGCCGCCCTCGTCCTCGTCGCGGTCCCCGAAGACGGAGCCGCCGAAGTCCCAATCGCCGAAGACGGAGCCCCCGAAGTCCGAGCCGCCCAAGTCGGAACCGGCGTCGCCGAAGTCCCCGGCGGCCCCGCCCTCCGGGCAGCCCGCGTCACCGGCCTCACCCGGCCCCGAGTCCTCGGCGGCCCCGGTGTCCTCGGCCGCCGAGCTGTCCTCGGCCCCCGAGGTTCCCGCGGTCCCGCCCGGCTCCGAGCCCGCGGGCCCCGGATCCCCGGCGGTGTGAGGCACGTGACGTGCTTGTGCGCGATCGGCGAACACGACCGGGGACTGCCGGACCGCACTCGGGGTACGAGCATGGTTGCAACAGCGACCGGCCGGACGGCCACCGAGAGAGACACGCATGACCGAAAACCTGGGCGGGGCAGTGATACCGACTGGCTTCGACGTACCCGTGGAGCCGCTGCGGCGGACGGCGCACTACACCGGGGAACCCGGCTGCATCGCGGAGGCGCGGGACTTCGCCGCCCGGTTCCTGGACCAGCTCAGGACCGAGTGGTGCGCCGCGATCGACCCGCGCGCCGACGGTGAACTGCTGCTGGTGGTGAGCGAACTGGTCACCAACGCCGACCGGCACAGCAACGGCCCGTACATCCTCGAACTGGAGGGCACCGACAGCGCGGTCCTGGTCTCCGTGTACGACAGCAGCGCCGCCCTGCCCCGGCGCTTCCCCCGGGACCCCGAGCGCGTCGGCCGGCACGGACTGGAGATCGTCCACGCGCTGGCCTTCGAGGTCACCGCCGAGCGGGTGCCGGTCGGCAAGCGGGTACGCGCGCTGATGCGCTTCCCGCAGTGAGCCGCAGTGAGCCGGTCGGCCGTCGCCCGGCCCGTCGTGCGGCCGCATGCCGCGGGCGCCGCCCCACGCACCGGTGCGGGGCAGCGCCCGGAAGTCCGCCGTCAGGCGCAGCCGAGCTCGCCCAGCATCCCCTGGCGCAGACGGGTGATGATCCGCTTGATCAGGCGGGACACATGCATCTGGGAGCAGCCGAGCCGCTCACCGATCTCCGCCTGGGTGGCCTCCTCCACGAACCGCAGATGGATGATCTCGCGGTCGCGTTCGCTCAGCTCGGCCATGAGCGGGGCCAGCGACTGGAAGTCCTCGACGAGCCGCAGCCCGTCCTCCTCGACGCCGATGAAGTCCGCCAGCACCGCCTCGCCGTCCTCGGGACCGTCCCCGGTGAGCGCGGCGTCCAGCGAGGACGAGTTGTAGCCGTTGGACGCCAGCTGGCCCTCGATCACCTCGTCCTCGGAGAGGTTCATGAGCGTGGCGAGTTCGGCGACCGTCGGCTCGCGGTCGAGGCGGCTGGAGAGCTCCTCGCGCGCCTTGGCCAGTTCGACCCGCAGCTCCTGGAGCCGGCGCGGGACGTGCACCGCCCAGGTGGTGTCACGGAAGAACCGCTTGATCTCGCCCACGATGTACGGCAGCGCGAAGGAGGTGAACTCGACCTCGCGCGACAGCTCGAACCGGTCGATGGCCTTGATCAGCCCGATCATCCCGGTCTGGACGATGTCCTCCATGTCGTCGCCCCGGTTGCGGAACCGGCCGGCCGCGAACCGCACCAGCGACATGTTCATCTCGATGAGCGTGTTGCGGGCGTACTGGAACTCGGGAGTCCCCTCCTCCACCTCGGTGAGCCGCTGGAAGAACTGACGGGACAGTTCCCGGGCGTCGCGCGGGGCGACGGACTTCGGGTCCTCGATTCCCGGCAGTGCCCCGTCCGCCGTCGACGGCTCGACGAACTGGGCGGTGCTCACTGCTTCCGACCGGATCCCGGCGGTATTCATTTACCTCTCCCACGTAAGTCACGGTTCGGCGTCTGCCTGTTCGGCCTGTGTCGTTCCGGCCCTGTCCAGATGTTCGCCCTGGCCCGGGTACCCGGAATCGGACGTCCCATGCGTGCCTCGACGGTTCGGGTACCCGGGGTGACGCCCCGCATGCGCCCCGTTCACCCGGGTGGCGGAAAATCGGCGTACCGGCGCGGTCTCATCCGCCGGCGCGCACGGCCGTGATCAGCTCGTGCCAGTAGCGCTTGGTGACGACACCGCCGTACCGCGTGTCGATCAGTGCCCGGATGTCCGCCAGCAGCCCGTGCCGGGCGGGGCCCGGGAGCGCCCGGTGGTTGGAGTAGGTGAGGAGTGCGTCCAGGTAGGTCTCGGTGGAGTAGGTGATCTCCTGGGCGTGGCCGTGCAGGGTGAGGCCGGTGAAGCACGGGGAGGCGGTGAACTCGGCCGTGTCGGTGGTGACCTCGGACTCGGGGCGCTGACGCAGTCCGGGCGGAGTGGCCGGATCCCATCGCTCGTAGCACTCCTGGACCTCGGCGAAGAAGTCCTCGGTGCCGCCCGCCACATGGTGGGTGGTGACGACGGCGAGCAGCCCGCCGGGGCGCAGCGCCCGGGCCGGCTTCGCCAGCCGGACCGCCGGGTCGATCCAGTGGAAGGCGGTCGCGCAGACCGCCGCGTCGAACGGTTCCGGCGGCGGCTCCCACTCCTCGAAGTCCGCGGTCACGACGTCCACGGCGGGGAAGGCGGCCAGCAGCCGGCGGGCCACGGCGGCCATGACCGGGCCCAGTTCCACCGCCGTGACCGCGCAGCCGGACCGGGCCAGGTCCACGGTGAGCTTGCCGGTGCCCGGGGCGATCTCCAGCACCCGGACACCCGGCGCGGCGCCGGTGACGCGGACCAACTCCTCGACCAGGGACGGGGGATAGCGGGGCCGCGCCCGCTCGTACAGCTCGGCGTCCTCGTCGAAGACGCCCCGCAGCCCGGACCGGTCCCCCGTGAACTCGTACGCTTCCATGCCGGGCAGGATGCCCATCGCCGCGCGGGCGGGCCACTGCTTTTGGGCCGGGGGAGTGAGCAGCCGACCGGCGCGACCTGCTCGGCGACGGTCCCGCGCGCATGCGCTCGACCGATGAGTTTCCGGGCCGGCGGGGGTCGGTACAGATGACAGCGTCCCACGCCCAGGAGGTGCTCATGACCACCGACGGTTTCACCACGTGTCTCTGGTTCGACGGCCAGGCCGAGGAGGCCGCCCACTACTACGTGTCGATCTTCAAGAACTCCACCATCGGAAAGGTCGGCCGCTACACCGAGGCCGGACCGGGCCCCGCCGGCTCGGTGATCGCCGTCGACTTCACGGCCAACGGGCACCGGTTCGTCGCGCTCAACGGCGGCCCGCAGTTCACGTTCAACGAGGCGATCTCCTTCCAGATCCACTGCGACGGCCAGGAGGAGGTCGACCACTACTGGGCCAAGCTCACCGAGAACGGCGGCGAACCCGGCCCGTGCGGCTGGCTCAAGGACCGCTACGGCGTGTCCTGGCAGGTCATCCCCGACGGGCTGTTGGAGATGATCGGCGACGCCGACCCGGAGCGGGCCGCGCGCACCACCAGGGCGATGTACGGCATGGGCAGGCTCGACATCGCCGAACTGCGCAGGGTGCACGCCGGCGAGTGACCAGGACACGGACGGGGGCGGTGCCCGCGGACACCGCCCCCTCGCGCCCGCGGCCGGGTCAGACCCGGTCGGCCACGATCAGCAGGTACTGGAAGCTGCCGTTCTTGTACGCGGTGAGGAACGCGTCCTCGACACCCGTCACCAGGTGCTCGGCCTCCTTGCGCAGTTCCCAGTAGGGGATGGTCGCCTGGGTGAGGTCCTCCACGTGGACCGGCACCAGCCGGTTGTTCGCCATCGCCCGGAAGTACTCCGACCTCGGGTGGATGTCGCAGATGTAGTGCGCGTTGATCAGCGACACCTCGCGCGAGGCCTGCCCGTAGGTGTTGTTGTAGCAGCCGGTGATCGTGACGTACCGTCCGCCGCGGCGCAGCAGCCGGGCGTGCTCGGCGAAGAGCAGCTCCAGCTCGACGTACATCGTGGACTCGTTGTTCCAGGAGGCCGCGTACGCGCCCGTCTCGAAGCCGGTGTCCAGCATGTTCCGGTGGTGGTAGCGGACCTTGTCGCCGACGTCGCGCTTGCGGGCCATGTCGTTGGCGAAGCCGGCCTGCTTGGCGGAGATGGTGACGCCGTCGGAGGAGCAGCCGTAGCGCAGGTTCGCGACGATGCTGCCGCCGCCCCGGCCGCAGCCGGCGTCGAAGACCCGGTCGGCGGGCGTGAGCGGGCCGAGGTGGGAGGCCAGCAGTTCGGCCTGGGCGTGCTCCAGGCGGTGCAGTTCGCCGGTGATCCGCTCCTTGCGCAGACCGGGGTCGGCCTCGTCGAGCACCGACCAGTCGGCCTCACCGATGCCGTAGTGGTGGTGGTACAGGTCGTCGATCTTCCCGAGTTCGAGGTTGACCGGGTTCTCCTCGGCGTTCCAGTACTCCGCGACGCTGTTCTGGTACCTGGACTGGGTCGGCACCGGGGCTGACGTGGTGGTCTTCCGAGCGACAGGGGCGGTGGTCAACAGTTGCTCCTCGAAGTGTTTCTGACGGTGTTTCGGTGTGGCTTGGGTGGCTACCAGTAGTCGGGCAGGTGGTAGCGGCTGGAGTTGGTGGCGTGCCACTCGTGGTTGCCGGAGACCCAGGCGGCCAGGCTCTCGGCGTAGCGCGCGACGACGGGCGAGCCGGCGGCGAGCGCGGCCGACTCCTCCTCGAAGGCCTCCATGATCCGGTTGTGGATGTCGACGGACCGCAGATAGGCCGCCTTCAGCCCGCGCCGGTCGTTGGCCGCCACCACCTGGGGCAGGTTGAGGTGGTCCGGATCGCTGGCCAGCTCCTTGGTGAAGGAGTACAGGTCGTTGACGATCGTGGTGGCGTTGCAGGCGAGGGCGGTGATCCGCTGGATCTCCGGTCGGGCGTAGACCTGTTCGGGCAGTTCGTAGCCGTCCACCGCGTCGACGATCGACAGACAGGGCCGGAAGTTGTTGTACTGCCGCATCACCAGGTACTCCCAGACCCGCGGCACGTACCCGGTCTCCATCCAGGCCGCCTCGCCGAGGTAGCCGAGGTGCAGCCGGGCCATGTCGTGCACGAACCGGTCGGTCTGGCTGGGCGTGGCGACGGCCGCGAGGTCGGCGACGGCGAAGTGGTAGGAGCGCAGCGGGCCGTCCGCCCGGATGCCCTCGCGCCACTCCTCCTCCAGCTCCGGGATGCCGTGGAAGGGGTCGAGCGCGGACTGGGCGATGATCAGCGGGCCGCCGAGGCCGCGCCGCGATCCGCCCCGGCCCTCGTCCTCCTCGCAGTAGCAGGAGTCCACGATGTTCTCGGCGAGCAGCAGCTTGCCGGCGACGGTGAGCCGGTCCAGGTCGAGCCCGCCCGGATGCTGGAGTGCGACGGCCCGGCCGAACTGGAACTCCGAGAAGTCGCCCTTCCAGCTCTCGGGGAACAGGTCCAGTTCCCGGGCCCAGGCCTCCAGCCGGCGGTCGAGTTCGGCGGCCTTCTCCGGATCGGCGGGCACGGCCGGCCGGTAGCGCAGTCCGGGGACGACCCCGGTGCGCCGGGCCGGACGCAGACCGAGCGCGATGCTCGGCGGCCCGGGCAGGACGTAGGAGGTGCTGGTTGTGGTCATGTGTGCTCCGGGCCGTCAGTCGGCGGTGCGGCCGAGCTGGACGTTCTCGAGGATCCCGGCGGCGTCCGGGACCAGGATGGCCAGCGAGTAGTAGGCGGTGACCAGGTAGTTGACGACGGCCTGCTCGTTGATGCCCATGAAGCGGACGTTCAGGCCCGGCTGGAACTCCTCGGGGATGCCGGTCTGGTGGAGGCCGACGACCCCCTGGTCGGCCTCGCCGGTGCGCAGCGCGATGATGCTGGTGGTGTGGTCGTCGCTGATCGGGATCTTGCTGCACGGGTAGATCGGCACCCCGCGCCAGGCCGGGATCTCGTGCCCGTCGACGTTCGCGCTCGCGGGCACCAGACCGCGCCGGTTGCACTGGCGGAAGAAGGCCGCGATCGCCTTCGGGTGGGCCAGGATCACCTTGGTCTTGCGGCGCATGGAGATCAGCTCGTCCATGTCGTCCGGGGTCGGCGGCCCGGTGAAGGAACTGATCCGCTGCCCGTAGTCGATGTTGTGCAGGAGCCCGAACTCCCGGTTGTTGACCATCTCCCATTCCTGGCGCTCACGGACCTCCTCGACCGTGAGGCGCAGCTGCTGCTGGGTCTGGTCCATCGGGTGGCTGTAGAGGTCGGCGACCCTGGAGTGCACCCGCAGCACGGTCTGGGTGAGTGACAACTCGTACTCGCGCGGGGCGAGTTCGTAGTCGACGAAGCCGCCGCGCAGGGTCGGCTCGCCGCTGTGGCCCGCCTGCACGGGGACCTCTGCCTCGCCCTTGCGGTTCATCGGCAGCCGCTGCCGGTCCACATAGGCCCGCAGATGGGCGCCGAGCGAGGGCACCCGCTCCATGATCTCCTCGGCGACCGTCCAGGGCAGCGCCAGCACCACGCCGGCCGTCTCCGCCCGGACCGAGGTGAGCCACAGCGGGTCGGTCTGGCCGACCGCCTCGTCGCCCATCTGGTCGCCGTCGGTGACGACCCCGACGACCTCCTCGTCGCCGTACTTGCCGGCCGCGTACCGGGTGAACCGGCCGTGCACCACCAGGTAGGTCTCGGTGACCGGCTGCCCGGCCTCGAACAGCACCTGTCCGGCGCGCACTTCGCGGGGCTCGAAGCGGTCGGCGAGCTGGTTCAGCGCCTCCGGGTCGTCGTAGCCGCGCAGGATCGGCAGCTCGGTGAGGGTCCGCGGGATGACCCGGATGTCGTTCCCGCCGTTGTGCTCGAAGCTCACCCGGCCGCGTCCGGTGCGCAGTTGGAGGCGCCGGTTGACCCGGTAGGCGCCGCCCTTGACGTCCACCCACGGCAGTGTCCTCAGCAGCCACCGGGAGGTGATGGCCTGCATCTGCGGTTCGGACTTGGTGGTCGTGGCCAGCTGGCGTGCGGCCCGGGTGCTGAGACTGGTGAGCTGCCCGTCGGCGGTCGGATCGGGCTCGGGCTCGTCTACGGCGGAACCGAGGACGCTGTCCGGTGTGGACACTTTCCCTCCATCGGAGCGGTGAACTGAGGTGACCTGAAAGGCCGGTGGTGTGCGAGGTAGCGCTGCGTACCGACAAGACAACAGGCCGGGGTGATCTCGGGGTACGGCGCAAATGGGGCGGATCTTTGCCTTGGTTGCGCAAACCCGTTGCCTGGTGTGGAAAGGGGCGTGCGGGTCAATTGCGCGCCGGTGGCCCGCTCTTGTGCCCTGGCGGGCGCGGGGTTGGATTCAGGAAAGGTCGTTCACCAGCACGGCAGCCCCGTCGAAGCGCCCTTCCTTGAGGTCTCGCAGGGCTTTCGGGGCCTCGGAGAGGGGATACGCGTGGGTGGTGGCGCGGACTCCGTGGTGGTCGGCGAGGGCCAGGAACTCCCGCCCGTCGGCACGGGTGTTCGAGGTGACACTCCGCAGCTCGCGTTCGTAGAACAGTTCGCGCTCGTAATTCAAAGGGGGTACGTCGCTGAGGTGGATGCCCGCTACGGCCAGCACCCCGCCGCGGTCCAGGGCACGCAGTGCCACCGGGACGAGACCGCCGGCCGGCGCGAACAGGATCGCGGCGTCCAGCGGCTCGGGCGGCGTCTCGTAGGCGTCCCGGGCCGATGCCGCGCCCAGTTCCAGCGCCAGCCGGCGGGCCTCGGCGCCCCGGGTCAGCACATGCACGGTCGCGCCCCGGGCGAGCGCCAGCTGGGCGCAGAGATGGGCGCTGCCCCCGAAGCCGTACAGCCCGAGCCGGCCGCCCGGCGGCAGCGCGGCCCGGGACAGCGCGCGGTAGCCGATGATCCCGGCGCACAGCAGCGGAGCCAGCGCCTCGTCCGGCAGGGCGCCGGGCAGCCGGTACGCGAAGGCGGCGGGGACGGTCGTGTACTCGGCGTAGCCGCCGTCGGCGTCCCAGCCGGTGTACTCCGAGTGCGGGCACAGGTTCTCCGCGCCCCGCAGGCAGTAGGCGCAGGTTCCGTCGGTGCGCCGCAGCCAGGCCACCCCGACCCGGTCGCCCACCGCGAAGCCGGACACCGCGGCGCCCGCGCCCGCGACCTCGCCGACCACCTCGTGCCCCGGGGTCACCCCGGGCCTGCGCACCGGCAGATCGCCCTCCGTGACATGCAGGTCGGTGCGGCACACCCCGCAGGCCCGCACCCTGACCAGCAGCTCGTCGGCCCCGGGCACCGGCACCGGCCGCTCCACGAGCCGCAGCGGGTCCGTCCCGACCGGTCCGGGCCGCACCACCGACCACGCCCGCATCACGTCCGCCATGCAGAGCCCCGTCCGCCGAAGGCCGCTCTCCCGCTCCCAGTGTCCGCCGGAGTCCACGGTTCGGCGCGCGGGCCGACCGGCCGGTGGCTAGCGTGAGGAAACGGGAGAATCCGCACGATCGGAAGGGCCGCGGCCATGCCGGTACAACCTGAAGGAACCCCTTGCTGGGCCGATGCGATGTTCACCGACCTGGAGGGTGCCAAGCGATTCTACGGCGAGGTCCTCGGCTGGACCTTCGGCGACTCCTCCTCCGAGTACGGCAACTACACGCAGGCCTACGCCGACGGGAAGGCGGTCGCCGCCGTCGTGCCGCCCATGCCCGGTCAGGAGGGGCAGTCGCAGTGGTGCCTCTACTTCGCCTCGCCGGACGCGGCGGCCACCGCCGCGCGGATCAGGGAGAACGGCGGCGAGGTGCTGATGGAGCCGATGCAGGTCGGCGACTTCGGCACGATGTGCCTGGCCCGGGAGCCCAGCGGCGCGGTCTTCGGGATCTGGCAGGGCGGTGTCCACGAGGGCTTCGAGGCGACCGCCGTGCCCGGCGCCTACTGCTGGGCGGAGGTCTTCACCCGCGAGCCCGGGAAGGCGGACCCCTTCCTCACCGCCGTCTTCCCCTACACCGTGAAGCAGATCGCTGACCAGCACGTCGACTTCCGGATGTTCGACGTCGGCGGCCAGACCGTCCTCGGCCGGATGCGGATGACCGACGAGTTCCCGCCCGAGGTGCCGTCCTACGTCAACGTGTACTTCACCGTCGCCGACTGCGACCAGGCCGTCACCAGGGCCGTGGAGCTCGGCGCGATGCTCCGCTTCGGCCCGATGAGCAGCCCCTTCGGCCGGTTCGCGGCGCTCAGCGACCCGCAGGGCGCCAACTTCTCGGTGATCGACATCACCACCACCGAGGGCGAGATGCCGGCGGTCTCGGACGTCTGACCAGGCCGGACGCCGGGCAGGGCGCCCGGGGACGGTCGGCACCACGGCGGGGCGGGGCGTCCGGCCGTGGCATGATCGGGCCCATGCGTGAACGAGTGGTGGCCGCGTGCGACGGGGCTTCTAAGGGAAACCCGGGACCGGCCGGCTGGGCCTGGGTGGTGTCCGACGACGCGGAGACCCCGGCCCGCTGGGAGGCCGGGCCGCTCGGCAGGGCCACCAACAACGTGGCCGAACTGACCGCCCTGGAACAGTTGTTGACGGCGACCGACCCGGACGTGCCGCTGGAGGTGCGGATGGACTCGCAGTACGCGATGAAGGCGGTCACCACCTGGCTGCCCGGCTGGAAGCGCAACGGCTGGAAGACGTCCGGCGGCAAGCCGGTCGCCAACCAGGAGCTGGTCGTCCGCATCGACGAACTCCTCGGCGGCCGCACGGTCGACTTCCGCTACGTACCCGCCCACCAGGTCGACGGCGACCCGCTGAACGACTTCGCCGACCGCGCGGCCAGCCAGGCGGCGACGGTCCAGGAGGCCGCGGGCAGCGCCCTCGGCTCGCCGGTGCCGCCGCCGTCCCAGGCGCCCGCCGCTTCCCCCGGTGCCCCGCGCCGCAAGGCGGCGCCCCGCAAGAGTTCCGGTGGCGGCTCCGCCGCCCGGACCATCAAGGCCAAGTTCCCCGGCCGCTGCCTGTGCGGCCGCTCCTACGCCGCGGGGGAGTCCATCGCCAAGAACGGGCAGGGCTGGGGCCACCCGGAGTGCCGTACGGCCGAGGCCTGATCGGACGTCGAAGGCGCAGGACGGCCGGTGCCCCCCCGTGGCGGCCGGGCGGCCCCGTATCCGGCGACCCCGGTGGACCTCGTCGAAGGGTTCGAGGGGTCCCTCGTGCCGGTGAACGTCGGCCGGGACACCGGGCGCGACGAGGGTCTGGGCGCCGGCCGCGGCCGCCGCGGTGAGCGCGCGACGGCGGGTGGGTCCGGGAGATGACCCCGTATGCCTGTCCGCCGGTTCCGCAGCGGGCGAAATCACCCCGATCGGGTCGGCTGCGATCAGGGCAATCGACTACATGTCATACGGGATTGAGCGAAGATGATCTTTCCTCCCGCAGGGGCTCGATGAACCCGGAACGGGTCATTCCCTGCTCGGGCGAGGGGGATTCCGCCGATCCTTCGCCGCGGTGCGCCGCCCGGGTGCCATGGCTCACGGCGTCAGGCTGACGCGATTCGAGAACCCTGACGCCCGCGCCGCCGCTGCTACCCTGCGGTGCCCATTGGCCACGTTCGGTGATTCCCAGAGGTGTGTGCGTGAAGGTCGTCTGTGTCGGAGGCGGGCCCGCTGGCCTGTATCTCGCGATCCTGCTCAAGCTGCAGAACCCGTCCCACGACATCACCGTCCACGAACGCAACCCCGAGGGCTCCACCTACGGCTGGGGCGTCACCTACTGGCGCGCCCTGCTCGACCGGCTGCACGCCCACGACCCCGAGTCCGCCCGCGCCGTCGAGGCGGGCTCGGTGCGCTGGGACCGGGGCGAGGCCCACGTCCGCGACGAGGTCACCCGCCGGCCCGGCGACGAGGGCCACGGCATCGGCCGCCACCGCCTCCTGGAGATCCTCGCCGCGCGCGCCCGATCCCTCGGCGTACGGCTGGAGTTCGAGGACGAGATCACGCCCGAGCGGCTCCCCGAGGCCGACCTGGTCGTCGCCGCCGACGGCATCCACAGCGCCCTGCGCGCCCGGCACGCCGACCACTTCGGCACCGAGAGCGCCGAGGGCCGCAACCACTACGTCTGGCTCGGCACCACCCGGGTCTTCGACTCCTTCACCTTCGCCTTCACCGAGACCGAGCACGGCTGGGTGTGGTGCTACGGCTACCCCTTCGACGCCGGGCACAGCACCTGCGTCATCGAGTGCGCCCCCGAGACCCTCACCGGCCTCGGCCTCGACACGATGAGCGAGGGCGACCAACTCGCCCTGCTGGAGAAGCTGTTCGCCGGCATCCTCGACGGCCGCCCGCTGATCGGCACCTCCACGGCGGCCTGGCCCGTCTTCCGCACCCTCACCAACCGCACCTGGCACCACGGCAACCTCGTCCTGCTCGGCGACGCCGCCCACACCACCCACTACTCCATCGGCGCCGGCACCACCCTCGCCCTGGAGGACGCGATGTGCCTCGCCGCCGCCGTGCGCGAGCACGCCGACCTGCCGCAGGCCCTCACCGCCTACGAACGGCGGCGCCGGGCCGAACTGCTCTGCGCGCAGAGCGCCGCCCGGCTGAGCGCCCGGTGGTACGAGAACCTGCCCCGCTACATCGGCCTGCCCCCGCACCGCATGTTCGCCCTGCTCGGCCAACGCCACTCGCCCCTGCTGCCGTACGTCCCGCCGCAGCTCTACTACGGCATCGACAAGGCGGCCGGTCGGCTGGAGGTGCTGCGGCGGTTCAAGCGGTGGCTCGGACCGCGGGCCGCGCGCGCCCTGCACAGCCGTTCGTGACACGTGGTCGTCACACCCGGCCGTAACGGCCGGTTCCGGCGGCGGGCGGCGTTGGTGAATAAGCATTCACCCGATAGGGTGAATTGACATTCACCTTCACAGAGCGCCGCCCGCAGGAGTGCCGATGGACCAGCCCGCCCCGACTGCCAGCCAGGCGGGCCCGCCCGTCGCACCGCCGTCGCTGCGGGACCGGATGACCATCCCGGTCCTGGCCTTCGGCGGCATCCTCATGGCCGTCATGCAGACGGTCGTCGTCCCCCTGCTCCCCGACCTGCCCCGGCTCACCCACTCCTCGGCCGGCGCCGTCTCCTGGACCGTCACCGCCACCCTGCTCGCCGGAGCCGTCCTCACCCCCGTGCTGGGCCGGGCCGGGGACATGTACGGCAAGCGCCGGGTACTCACCGGCGCCCTGGTCCTGATGACCGCCGGGTCCGTGCTGTGCGCCCTCTCCTCGGACATCGCCGTGCTCATCGCGGCCCGCGCCATGCAGGGCGCCGCCGCCTCCGTCGTACCGCTGTCGATCAGCATCCTGCGCGACGAACTCCCGGCCGAGCGCCGGGGATCGGCGGTCGCGCTGATGAGCTCCACCGTCGGCATCGGCGCCGCGCTCGGCCTGCCGCTGGCCGCCCTCGTGGTGCAGTACTACGACTGGCACACCATGTTCTGGCTGACCAGCCTCCTCGGCGCGGCCGGCGTCGCGGGCGTGTGGTGGGCGGTCAAGGAGTCGCCCGTGCGCGAGTCCGGCCGCTTCGACGTCCTCGGCGCGCTCGGGCTGGCCGTCGGGCTGACCTGCCTGCTGCTCGGCGTCTCCCAGGGCGGCCAGTGGGGCTGGACCGGCCCCCGCGTGCTCGGTCTGTTCGGCGCCGCGGTCCTCGTCCTCGGCCTGTGGTGGTGGCAGCAACTGCGCACCGGGCAGCCACTGGTCGACCTGCACCTGGTGTCCCGGCCGCGCGTCGGCCTCTCCCATGTCGCCGCCCTGCTCACGGGCTTCGCCTTCTACGCCAACTCCCTGGTCACCGCCCAGCTGGTGCAGGCCCCCGAGGCCACCGGGTACGGCCTGGGCCTGTCCATCGTGGCCACCGGTCTCTGCCTGCTCCCCAGCGGTGTCGTCATGCTGCTGCTCTCCCCGGTCTCCGCCCGGATCTCGGCCGCGCGCGGCCCGCGCGTCACCCTTGCCATCGGCGCCGCCGTCATCGCCTGCGGCTATGTGGTCCGCATCGCCGACAGCCGCGACCTCTGGATGATCATCCTGGGCGCGACCGTCGTCGCCACCGGCACCACCCTCGCCTACTCCGCGCTGCCCACCCTGATCCTGCGGGCCGTCCCGGCGCGGCAGACCGCCTCCGCCAACGGCGTCAACGTCCTGATGCGCACCATCGGCCAGGCCACCTCCAGCGCCGCCGTCGCCGCCGTGCTCACCCACCACACCAGCCTCGTCGGCGGCACCCCGATCGCCACCCTGCACGGCTACCAGCTGGCGTTCGCCATGGCCTGCGTCGTCGCGCTCGCCGCCAGCGCCGCAGCCCTCTCCATACCCGGCGACAGGACCCCCGACGACGGCCCGCGCGCCCAGGGCCGTACCGAAAGTGCCAGGGACGGCGCGCTGGAGGGAGCATGAGTGCCGTGAGCACCCGGCCCGGCACCGACGCCGCCCCCGCCCGCAGGGACGCGGAGGCCACCAGGGCGGCCATCCTCAAGGCCGCCCGCCACCTCCTCGCCCGGCAGACGCACGCCGACATCACGCTCAAGGACGTCGCCGAACGCGCCGGCGTCAGCGCGCCGCTGATCCTCAAGTACTTCGGAAACAAGGAGGGCCTGTTCGCCCGCGTCATGTCCTTCGACACCGACGCGGCCGCCCTCCTCGACGCCCCCCTGGACGACCTCGGCCGGCACATGGTCCGGCACGTCCTGGAGAGCCAGCGCGACCGCGGCGCCGACCCGCTGGTGCGCATCGCCTTCGCGCCCCTGCACGGCGACCACGGGGACGTGCTGCGCGCCAACTTCCGCGCCCACGTCGTCGACGCCCTCGCCGCCCGGCTCACCGGACCCGACCCGGCCCTGCGCGCCGAACTCGCCGTCGCCCAGCTCATCGGCCTCGGCGTGATGTACGGCATCGCCCGCGGACCGAGACTGCGCGACGCGGCCGTCGACGACATCGCCGACCGCTACGGACCCGCGGTCCAGGCCCAGCTGACGCTCCGGCGGACCGCCGCCTGACCCGCCGACGCGCCCTGCGAGCCCGCGGCCGGCTGCCCGCGGCGGCTCGACCCCGCCCCAGCCCGTGACAGCGTTGTCCGTGGCAGATGACACAATGACGCCATGGACGAACGCGTAATCGGCAGGTCGGGACAGCAGGCGTCGATCGTCGGCCTCGGTACATGGCAGCTGGGCGCCGACTGGGGCGACGTGGACGAGAAGGACGCCCTGGCGGTCCTGGAGACCGCGGCCGAGTCGGGGGTGACCTTCTTCGACACCGCCGACGTGTACGGCGACGGGCGCAGCGAGCAGACGATCGCGACCTTCCTGCGCGGCCGGCCGGACCTGCACGTGCTGGTGGCCACCAAGATGGGCCGCCGGGTCGACCAGATCCCGGAGAACTACGTCCTGGACAACTTCCGTGCGTGGAACGACCGGTCGCGCCGCAACCTCGGCGTGGACCGCCTGGACCTGGTGCAGCTGCACTGCCCGCCCACCCCGGTCTACTCCTCGGACGAGGTGTACGACGCCCTCGACACGATGGTCGAGGAGGAGCGGATCGCGGCCTACGGCGTCAGCGTCGAGACCTGCGCGGAGGCCCTCACCGCGATCGCCCGCCCGGGCGTGGCCAGCGTGCAGATCATCCTCAACCCGTTCCGTGTGAAGCCGCTGCGCGAGGTCCTGCCGGCCGCCCGGGAGGCGGGCGTCGGCATCATCGCGCGCGTGCCGCTCGCCTCCGGACTGCTCTCCGGGAAGTACACCAAGGACACCGTCTTCGCGGCCGACGACCACCGGACCTACAACCGGCACGGCGAGTCCTTCGACCAGGGCGAGACCTTCTCCGGCGTCGACTACGCGACGGGCGTCGAGGCCGCCGCCGAGTTCGCCGCCCTCGCCCCCGAGGGATACACCCCGGCCCAGCTCGCCCTGCGCTGGATCATCGACCAGCCGGGTGTGACCTCGGTGATCCCGGGCGCCCGCAACCCGGAGCAGGCCCGCGCCAACTCGGCCGCCGCCGGCCTCCCCGCGCTGTCCGCGAAGACGGTCACCGCGATCGGCGAGCTCTACGACCGCCGGATCAAGGAGCAGGTCGAGAACCGCTGGTAGCCGCCGGGCGGGGGAGCGGCGAGGAGCGGGGGAGCGGTACCGCCCGTGCGCAGCTCCCCGCCGTTTGAACGATCTTCCGCGCGGTTACCCGCACCGTATGAGCGAGTCAGCGCGGCGGTCGGGACGCGACGAGTCCGCGGAGGAACGCGCGGACCGGATGTGGTCCGAGCTCGTCCAGGAGGTGCGGGTCGCCCAGACCGGCGTGCAGATCCTCTTCGGTTTCCTGCTCACCGTGGTCTTCCAGCCGAGGTACGGCGAGCTGTCCCAGGTGGATCGGACGATCTACATCGTCACCGTCGTCCTGGGCGCCTCGGCCACCGGCGCCCTCATCGGACCGGTCTCCCTGCACCGGCTGGTCGCCGGCCGGAAGGTGAAGCCGGAGGCGGTCCGGCTGGCCTCGCTGATGACCTCGGTCGGCCTGTTCCTGCTGCTGGCCACCATGACCGCCTCACTGGTGCTGATCCTCCGGGTGGCCACCGGCGGCGGCCAGGTCACCTGGGTGGTCGCCGCCGTGGTCGTCTGGTACCTGCTGTGCTGGTACGCCCTGCCGCTGTGGGCCCGGCGCCGTCACACCGTCCGCTGAGCCGTCTCCAGCGCGCGTAGCTGCCGGTCGTGCACCCGGCTGAGCAGCAGCACCGAGACCGTCGCGCCGATCAGCGCGCAGAACATGTCCCACTGGGTGTCCCACACATCGCCCTGGGTGGCCAGGAAGGCGTCCGCGCCGTGCCCGGCGATCTCGGCGGCCAGCCACTCCAGCAGCTCGAAGCAGGCGCTGAAGGCTAGGCAGGCGCACACGGTGAGCGGGGCCAGCCAGCGGCTGCCGCGCAGCGGCGAGGTACGGCTGAGCAGCTCCCGGACCAGGACCGCCGGCACGAACCCCTGCATGAGGTGGCCGAGACGGTCGTACGGATTGCGCTCCAGACCGAAGGTGTCGCGCACCCAGTCGCCCGCCGGGACCTCGGCGTACGTGTAGTGGCCGCCGACGGCCAGCACCAGCGAGTGCACGGCCAGCAGGCCGGCGAGCAGCCCGGTGAGCGGGAAGCGCCGCCAGGTCAGCACCACCAGCGGGAGCCCGACCAGCACCCACACCGTCTCCAGGAACCAGGTCGTGCGGTCCTTCGCGCCCCAGGCCGAGAGGGCGGTGCCGGCCACCACCACCCCGGCGAACAGGGCGGGCGGAACACGGCGTCCCGCAGGGTGCGGAACGGGGCGCGGGGCGGGGTGCACTGCGGTCATCGCGGACTCCTTGTCGTGGGAGCCCCATCCTGGCCGCGCCGCCCGGGCCCGGACATGAGTACGACTACTCAGCCGGTGGCGAGGATCTCCGCGAGTACGTCGTCGACATGGACCTCCTCGCGGCCGGGCGCCACCGCCATGTAGGTGTCGCTGAGGAAGGCGGCCAGCGCGGGCGCCCACACGAACACCACCGCGTGGTGCCGCTCGCCGCCGGGCAGGGGATCGCCGAGGAAATCCATCCGCACTTCCCTCCAGCGCCCCTGCCGCACCGGCCGCAGCCGGATGTCCCCGGCCCCGACCGGTTCTCTGAGCCCGTCGTTCAGCATCTCGCGGTCCAGCCGCCACCGGGCGAGCACCCGGCCGTCCAGGGTGAACACCGCGGTGACGGCGAACGGGTCACCCGCGTCGTACGACAGATGGGCGAGGACGGGACAGCGGCCCGTCCCGTCCGCGCGGAGCTGTACCACCAGGGTCCTGTGCACGATGGGGTTCACGCGAGAGGCCTCCGAGAACGATCGGCTTGGTGCCCTCTAGTACCCCTCTCGCGTGGAAAACGCTCAATCGAGAGCGGAATTTCCCGTCCCCCGTGCGCCGCGCAGTGCGCTCAGGCAGGAACCGATGGCCTGCTGGAGGTCCTCCAGACGCTGGACCATGTCGTCCTCGTAGAAGTCCTGGGCGTCGTCGAAGGTCAGCTCCTCGAACGCCCTGGTCGCCTTCTGCAGGCTGCTGTAGAACTTCGTGCGCCGTTCCTGCACCCGGAGCTCGGGGTCGGCCTCGACCGCCTCCACGACCAGGTTCTTCATGGTGTCGTAGGCCTCGGTCGCCCACTCGCCGGTGTTCTCGTCCTCGTCCAGCTCGTCGAGGAGCGAGAGGTGGCGCTCGGCCTCCTGGCGCAGGTCGGCCGGCGCGTCCACGGTCTGGCCGGCCGGGGTCTTGATCTGGCCGGACTCGGCGATCTGCCGGACGTAGCCGATGCGGTCGGCCGAGCGGCTCTCGGTGGCGACGGCCTTCTTCAGGTCGGCGGTGCGGACCACGTCCCGGGCCAGCACGGTCTGCAGGTCCGGGTCCTCCCTGACGCGGTCGAGGAGGGCGGCGCGGGCCGCGCGGGCGGTGGACGGGTCGGCGAGGATCGCGGCGCGCAGCGCGGTGGGGTTCTCCGCCACCTCCAGCGCCTTGGTGGGCCGGATGCCCTCGGCCTCGGCGGCCTCCGCGATGGCGGTGCCACGCTCGGAGGTCGCGCTGTTGCGGGAGACGTAGTAGCTCAACCAGACCTCGGAGTCCGGGAGTTCGACGTCCTGGCCCGGGGCGAGCGCCTCGAAGTGCGGGACGAGGCCGTCGTCGGCGGCCCGGTCCCAGGCCTTGTAGTAGCGCATGACCCGCTCCGGGGAGCAGTCGGCCAGCTCGGCGAACTCCTTCGCCGACACCTTCGGCGTCTCCTCGGCGCCCTGACCGCCCGGCCGCACGCTGCGGGCCACCATCAGTCCGAACGTCCAGCCCCCGGTGCGCACATAGGCGCCGAACTCCCGTGCGTCCCGTGCCACGAGGTCGGAGAGGGGGGCCGGGGACGCGCCGGACGTCTCGGACGGGTCGATCGCTAGGGTCACGGAGGACACTCCTGAAGGCCGTCGAACTGCATACGTACAGACCGGCAGCCTATATCGGCCCATTGGCGCTGGTTTGCCATCCGGCCGACGGTGTCGCCGATCCGGCGAGGAGTTCGCTACGCCACCCGGAACGACTGAAGGAACGTCTTCGTCGCGAGCTTGTCCGCCGCGTCGTCCCAGGTGCCGGCCGGGGTCGTGATGCGCAGCGAGAAGCTGCGGCCGCCGCCGAGCAGGAAGCCGCGGCCGAAGGTGTGCACCCGGTCCGCGCCGGTGCCGGAGAGCCACTCCATGTCGGCCGCCCGGTACCCCTGGTAGGTGGTCGCCTCGATCCGGCCGACCTCCTGGTAGCCGTCCAGCCGCTCCAGCTGCGGTGCCACGTCGTCCCGCCAGACGGCGACCGGGTCGGGACCCGCCTCGGTGCTGTAGGTCACGGCGAGGGTCCGCAGGTCGTCGCCGCCCGGGCCGAAGGTGACCCGGTAGGCGCGGTCGTCCGCCCGGGAGGTCTGCAGCCGCTTCCAGCCCGTGGGGAGCGCCACCGAGAAGCCCTCCGGGGCGGTGTAGCGGTGGAAGCCGGCCGGCAGGGCACCGGCCGTGGCGTCCGCGGAGGCCGAGGCCGACGCGCCCGCGCCGGGTGCGGCCGAGGTCCGCGAGGGGGAGGGTGCGGAGGGGGAGGTGCTCGGGGTGTTGCCGTCCGTGCGGTCGCCCGGGTCCGCGGCCGTCGCGGACGTGCTCGCCGACACGCCCGCCGAGTCGGATCCCGGCAGCCCCTGGGTCGCGGCCAGCACCGCCACCGACACCGTCAGCACGGCCAGCGCGGTGCCGCCGATCATGGTCGTCCGGCTCCATCCCGAGGCCCTGGCGGCCACATAGGCACCGCGCAGCCTGGGCACCGGAGCGGGCTCCCCGACGGCGTCCGGGTCCTCGTCGAGAACGCGGGTCAGCGCCTCGCGGGTCACCTGGCGGTTCAGCCGTTCCCGGGAGTTCTTGCGCAGCAGCCCCTGCACGACCTGGGTCAGCGGCCCGGCCCGCAGCGGGGTGCGCAGCGGCAGCCGGTCCACGCCCTTCAGGGTGGCGTCCGGACGGCCGCGGTCCCGGAACGGCGCGCGCCCCTCGACCATCGTGTAGAGGACCGCGCCGAGTGCCCACAGGTCGGCGGCCGGCCCGATGCGCTCGTCGCGGGCCTGCTCCGGCGAGGCGTACGAGGGTGCGGTGACCCGGGGCGCCAGCGTCGCGCCCGCCAGGCCGAACCCGGTGATCACGACCGGTCCCCGGTCCCGGACGATGATCTGGCCGGGGGACAGCTCGCCGTGGGTGTAGCCCTCGGCGTGCGCGGCGTCCAGCACGTCGAGCACCTCCAGGGCGATCCGGGCGGCCCGCACGTAGTTGAACGAGGGCTGACCGCGCAGGAGTTCGCTGAGCGGGGTGCCGTCGACCAGCTCCGTGACCGTCCACAGCGCGCCCGCCTCCTCGAAGGCGTCGATCACCATGGCGACCCGGCCGGGCCGCAGCGCGCCCATCACCTCGGAGGTGCGCATGACGCGGGCGGTGGCCCGGCGCACGGTGTCCTCCGTGAGGTCGCCGGGCAGCGCGATCCGGGTCACCAGGCGCGACCGCTCCGCCCGCACGTCCTCCGCGTACCAGCCGACGCGGTTCGGCTCGCGGTCGGCGACCTCGAGGAGCCGGTACCGTCCGGCGATCAACTCGTGTGCGGAGACATGCGCCTCGACCATCGTCATCCCTCGCTGGTACCCCTGCCTCGTCTTGACCAGAGGTACGGGGAACGCGCCCGGGTTTGTTCAAAGAATCTGCAACTCCGGCCCCATTCTTGCCTTTTATTCAACCACCGGCAGCTGCTGGAAACTTCAGGAAAACAGTGAATGGCCGGGCCTCGACCTGCGGGTAACCGACGGTAAAGGCCCGGCTGCGATCCGCTCCCTCAGCCGAGCCCGAAACGCTCGGTCCACTCCGCGATCTCCCGGTGGGTCACATTGCCCCCGCACACCACGAGCCCGATCCGGGCCCCGTCGCCGACCCGCTCCACCACCTGCCGGGCGGCCGGCAGCAGACAGCCGGCGGCCGGCTCGGTCCACAGCTTGGCGTGCTCGGCGAACTCCAGGCTGCCCCGCACGGCCTCCCGGTCCGGGACCACCAGGACCTCCTCCACCAGCGCCGAGACGAGGTCGTACGTCAGCCGGGACGCGGTCGGCGCGCTCAGCGTGGTCACGATCGACGACACCGGCACCGAGAGCGGGCCGCCCGAGGCGAGCGCCTCCGACATGGCCTGCGCCCCCTCCGTCTCCACGCCCCACACCCGCACACCGGGCCGCAGGGCGTGCAGGGCCGCCGCGACGCCCGCGATCAGGCCCCCGCCGCCGATGCTCACGAGGACGTCGGTGAGGTCGTCCGCGTCCTCGGCGAACTCCAGGCCCACCGTGCCCTGCCCGGCGATCACGACCGGGTCGTCGAACGGGTGGACCAGGGTGAGGCCCTCGTCCCGCAACACGGTCACCAGCTCGAACGCCGAGCCCATGCCGTCGGTCAGCCGCACCGCCGCCCCCGCCGCCTCGACCAGCTCGATCGAGCGGGCGGGCGCGGTCCGGGGCATGACCACGGTCGCCTTCACGTTCAGGGCCTCGGCCATCACCGCGAGGGCGATGCCGTGGTTGCCGCCGCTGACGGCCACCACCCCGGCCGCCCGCTCGGCCTCGGTCAGCGACAGCAGCTTCGCCGTGGCGCCGCGCGCCTTGAACGAGCCGGTGCGCTGAAGGAGCTCCAGCTTGGCGGTGACCGGGGCACCGAGGAGTTCCGACAGGCCAGGACTGGACACGGTGGGCGTGCGCACCACGTGCCCGGCGATCCGCTGTGCGGCGGCTTCGATGTCCGAGATGCCGATCAAGGCCGTTCACCCTTCCGGCGCGGGGGTGAGAGACCGCGCCCCTCGCACCCTCACCCGGGCGGACGCCCCAGGTCAAACCGGATCGGCGGTCCCGGCCGGGCGGGGTGTCAGTGCTGCTGCGCCTTCAGCGGGGTCTGCTCGCTCGGCCGCACCACGACGTACCCCTCGCCCTGGAGCATCAGCTGGAGGGCCTCGCCCGAACCGCCGCGCAGCATCGAGCCGATGGACTGCGAGCGGTGCAGCGAGGTCTGGAGCTGCGCGGTCCACCCCACCACCGCGTCCGTGTCCACGTACACCGGGGCCTGCGGCGTGACCGGTATCACCAGCGGATTGCCGTCGCAGATCAGCCCGAGCTTGCCGTATCCGGAGAACACGCTGTTGAACAGCCCGCCGCCGGCGATGCCCGACCCCTTCACCGTCTTGATCTCGTAGGACAGGGAGGCGTCGAAGCAGAGCACGTTGCGGCCGTTGACCGTGAACCGGTCGCCCGGCTCGATCTCGACGATGAAGCAGTTCTGCGCCTCGTGCGCGAACCAGGCCTCGCCCTGGCCCTGGACGGCCATCAGCGGCAGCCCCTCGCCGGTGACCGCGCGCTTGAGCATGCCGCCCACGCCCTGGCCCTTGCGCTCGAACCGCAGGCTGCCGCGGTGCGCGATCATCGCGCCCTGGCGGGCGAACATCTCGCCGTTCACCGTGTACTTGATGCACTTCGCGTTCTCGACCGTCATGCCCGGCTCGACGGCCGGCCCCACCAGGTGCCGACTGGAAAAGAGATCACCCTTCATGCCGGGCATGGTGTCCCGGACGGAGTCGTTCCGCCAAGATCGCGGAACGTATCGGTTCAGGCACCGAACAGCTGTGTCCAGTACGTCCCCGCCCGGCCGCCGCCCGCGAAGCCGATGCCGATGTGGGTGAAGTCCGGTTTGAGGATGTTGGCCCGGTGCCCGGGGCTGTTCATCCAGCCCTCCACCACCTCGGCTGCCGAGCGCTGGCCGCAGGCGATGTTCTCGCCGATGGTGCGCCGCCGGGAGCCCGCCGCGGCGGCCCGGTCCCAGGGCTGGGTGCCCTCGGGGGAGGTGTGGGAGTAGAAGTCGCGGGTCGCCATGTCCGTGCTGTACGCCTGGGCGGCCGCCGCCAGCGGCGGATCCACCGCGAGCGGTGGCAGTCCGGCCCGGCCGCGCTCCCGGTTGGTGAGGTCGGTGACCTCGGCGTGGGTGCGGGCCAGTTCGGTCTCGGTGAGGGGTCTGGCCCACAGAGCGGTCCAGTAGGTGTCCCCGTCCCCGGGGGCGCGGACATGGGCCAGACCGGCGTGGGTGAACGCCGCGCCGAGGAGTGTGCTCCGGGCCTGTTCGGTGCGCAGGCAGTAGTCGACGAACTCGGCCGGGGTGCGGGGGCCGGAGACGAGGTGCTCGCCGACCGTGACGTACGCGAACCCGGCCCTGCCGATCCGCTGGTGGACGGAGACGCCGTCGCGGCTCTCGGTGGCGAGGGCCCCGGCGTCGGCCATCGCGGCGGCGTGGGCCCGGGCGGCGGCGGTGAGCCGGGCGTCATGGGACACCGGCGGCCGGCCGGCCCGGGCGCGGGCGGAGTTGACCAGGTCCAGCAGCGGGTCCGGACCGGGAGCCGAGGCCACCGAGGGGCGCGGCGGCGAGGCCGCGGTGCGCTGGGGCGGGATCGTGGCGCGGAAACCGGCGGCGGGGCGGTCGTCGTCGGCCACGTCGACCCCGAAGTCCCGGGCCAGTCCCGCCAGCCCGTCCGCGTACCCCTGGCCGATCGCGCGCAGCTTCCAGCCGGTGCCCCGGCGGTAGATCTCGGCGAGCAGCAGCAGGGTCTCCGACCGCGGGCGCGGCGGGGCGAAGCGGGCCAGGGTGCGGCCCAGACGGTCGGTGACGTGCAGGGCGGCCGCGGGCAGCCCGCCGAGCGGGGTGCCGGGCTCGGCGGCGGTGACCGCGAGGGTGACGCGCTCGGCGCCGGCCCGCAGCAGCGCCGGCTCGACGGTCAGGGTGTCGCCGCGCAGCCGGACCCCGGGCGCGTCCGGCTGGTTGTAGAACACGAAGTCGGGGTCGCCGCCGACCTTGCCGCTGTCGTCGGTGATGAGCGCGGACACGTCGAACGGACCGGGTACCCGCAGCGTCAGCGCGCCGCCCGGAAGGGGCAGGTTGCCCCCGGGGACCAGCTCGCTCATCGCGCCGCCTCGGGGAGGTCAGGGGCCGGACGTCGCGCCCGGTGGGGGAGTCGCCGGTAGAACGACCGGCCCGCGCGCGAGGTTCCCCGGGATGACCGGGGCGGGAGCGGCAGCCGGCGCGGCCCCGCTCCCGCCCTCGACCGCGCTACTGCTCCCGTGGCGCGGCCGGGGCCACGTCCTCCCGCTCGACCGGTGCCGCCGCGGCCCGGGCCGGCTTCCGCTTGCCGCAGAACGCCGGCTCCAGGGTCTCCGCCAGCTTGTTGAGCACGGCCGAGCTGTTGGAGGCGTTGGCGAGCGCGGTGAGGCTGCGCTTGCCGTCCTTGGTGGTGAAGGCGTACGTGTAGTAGCCCTGGACGGCGCCGGTGTGGCCGTACACCGAGATCCCGCAGGACAGGTCGCGGCGGCGCAGGCCCAGGCCGTAGGAGGTGGTGGCGTTGACGCGGCTGAAGCTCTCCATCTCCCTCAGGCCGGCGGAGGAGGTCAGCCTGCCCCGGACCAGCGCCGAGTAGAAGGTGTCGAGGTCGTGGGCGGAGGAGATGATCGCGCCCGCGCTCTGCGCCCAGGACACCGTCTGGTTCGTCGCGTCGACCGGCTGGGCGCCTGCCGTGTCCGAGGTGAGGTAGCCGTCCGCGTGCTGCCCGGGGATCTTCGTGTCGGGGTGGACGTAGAACGTGTCGGTCAGCTTCAGCGGCGTGAAGATGCGGTTCTGGTACTCCGTCCTGACGCTGTGTCCGGTGAGCTTCTCGATCAGCAGGCCGGCGACCACGAAGTTGGTGTTCGAGTACGAGTACGCGGCTCCCGGCGCGTTGGTGCGCGGCTTCCTCAGCGAGAGGTCCACCAGCTGGCGGTAGGTGAAGACCTTGTCGCGGACCGCCTCGAAGCCGGACACGCTGCTGGCGAACAGGTCGTTGGTGTAGTCGTACAGACCGCTGCGGTGGCTCAGCAGGTGCCGCACGGTGATGCGGTCGTCCGGGAGCAGGCCCGGCAGGTAGCGGTTGACGGGCGCGTCCAGGGCGAGCCTGTGCTCGTCCACCAGTTGCAGCAGGACGACCGCCGAGAACGTCTTGGTGACGCTGCCGACCCGGAAGCGGTCGGTGGTCGTGATGGCCCGCCGGGTGCTCCGGTCGGCCACGCCCGACGTGGACCTGTACACCTTCGTGCCGTCGTCGATCCGGGCCAGCGCGCCGGGCGCCCCCGTCGCCACGACCGACCGCAACACCGCGGCCAGGCCAGCGGTGTCCGGCGCCGGCAGGGCGGCGGCCGCCCTCGGCTCCGCTCCCGCCATGGGCACGGCCTGCGCCGGGACCGCGAGCAGCGACAGCGCCACCGCCCCGAGGACCGCGCTTCTGCTCACCATTGCCGAGACCATCCGGACTCTGCTCCTCTCCGTGCTGTTTCCGAGCTGCTTCCGGTGCGAGATGGGTCACATCCGGTCCAGGGAACCTTCTCGCATCCCGTCACATCTCCACAGCCGACGCACAGATGGTCACCCGTTTGCGTTTTGCATGGACATGGCAAGCCTGGAGGGTTGCGGCCCGGCCCGACCGGCCCCCTGGCGCCCCGCGGCGCCACGCCGTACGGCGAAGGTGCACGACGCCGAGGTGTACGTCGGCTCCGGCGTCCCCTCGCACGCGTGCTACCTGCTCGCCGAGGGCGGCGGCCGCACGGCGATCGGCGCCACCGCCTACGACGCGCCGCCCTGCGACGGCTCCACGGCCGAGGGCATCGGCCGGGCCGGGGCCGCCGCGATCTTCTGCCGCGCCCTGACCCGCCACATGGTCTCCACCGCCGACTTCCCCGACGCGCGGATCGCGACGCTGAAGGCGGCCAAGGACCTCTACGGCGCGAACGGCGTCGAGTGCCGGACCGTCGACCGGGCCTGGGCCGCGGTCGGCGTGACCGTCGCCGACACGCCGACACGCCGGCCGCCCGCCGCCGGCGGGCGGCCCCGGTGCTGATCCGGGTGGACCGGCGGGGGCCGGGCGCCGGGATCAGATCCACTGCTCCTCGACCTCTTCCGCCACCGCGAACACCGCGTCGCAGGACGGGCAGCGCCCCTGCCCGAACACATGGGTGAGGGTCTCGGCGACCTCCGTCCGCCCTGCCCGCACCGCCTCGCCGTACAGCCGCGCGCCGAGCCCCGTCAGCCGCTCCGGGGGAGCGGGGGTCAGCTCGCCCCGGTCCGCCGCGCCGCCCTCGGGTTCGAGCCCCGGCACGTAGTCCCCGGCGGACACGAACGTGCCGTACTCGCCGAACGCGACGAACAGACCCTCCGCGCACTGCGGGCACTCGACCTCGTACTCCCCGCTGTTGACCCCCTCCAGCGCCTCGGACCACACGTCCTCCCCCTCGAACGCCAGCACGGACTGAAGGAGGTTCACGAACACGGGGGAGGACAGCCCTGAGTCCGTGAGCAGGGCGCGGGCGACGGCCAGGAACTCGCCCATCTCCCGCGCGTACTCCGCGCGCTGCGGGTCCTCCGCGCAGACGGTGATCGCGCCGGCCAGCACCACCGCCTGCGCGGGCGAGCCCGGCGCCCGGCCGCCCGCTATCCCCGCGAGCGTCGGCAGCGCCGCCCAGCTCGCCTCGTAGACCGTGCCCTGATGGCACAGCGCCGACCACAACTCGCCCCACACGGTGTCGTCGTCGGCGCCGCCGAGCCGGGCGAAGAGGCCGGGGATGTCGTCCGCCGGGCCGTAGGCGTGGGTGAGCCGGTGCCAGTCGATCGTCGTCATACGGTGATTGTGCAACCCGCCACCGACAACGCCCGATCGCCTGCCAACCGCCCCTCTGCGCCCCTCATTTGAAGGCCATGGGAGCCTCACAGTCAACCTTCAGGTGATTCCTGTTTCTTTTATTGACAGCGGAAAATAAGGCACCTAGGTTCCCGGCCATGAGTTCGACCTCCCGCGCCGAGACGTTCCCGGCCCACACGCCGGCCGTCTCGCAGATCTTCACCACGGTCCTGTCCCACGGCCCCCTCACCCGGCTGGAGGCGGCCCGCCTGGCCGGCCTGTCACCGGCGGCCGTGACCAAGGCCGTCCGGCCGCTGCTCGCGGCCGGCTACCTCGCGGAGGACGCCGACGACGAGGCCCGCCCCGCCCTCGGGCGTCCGGCGAACCTGGTCCGGGTGGACGGCGGGCGCGCGCTGTTCATCGGGGTCAAGATCACCGGCGACGAGGTCATCGCCGTCCTCACCGACCTGTGCTGCCGGATCCTGCTGTCCCGCCGGCTGCCGGTCACCGACCGCGCCGTCGGGGCGGTGCTCGCCTCCGTCGCCGGACTCACCCACGAACTGCGCGTCGAGGCGGCGGACTTCGGCGCTCCCGTCCTCGGCCTCGGCATCGCCGTCTCCGGCGACGTGGACCGCGTAGAGGGCGTGGTGCGCTACTCGCCCTTCCTCGACTGGCGGGACGTCTCCCTCGCCGAACTCGCCGCCATGACCACGGGGTTGCCGGTCGTCGTCGACCACGACGTACGCGCCCTGACCGTCGCCGAGCAGTGGTTCGGCGCCGGGGTCGGCCTCCTGGACTTCGCCGTGGTCACCGTCGGCGCCGGCATCGGCTGCGGCCTGGTGGTCCACGGCCGGGTCGTCGCGGGCGCGCACGGGGTGGCCGGGGAGATCGGACACGTGCCCATCGACCCGGCCGGCCCGCTCTGCCACTGCGGCAACCGGGGCTGCGTCGAGGCGATCGCGGGGGACGCCGCGATCGTCACCCGCATGCGTGAGGTGACGGGCCGTCACCTCGCGGACCCCGCCGAGGCGGTGGCCCTGGCGCACGACGGCGTGCCCGGAGCGCGGGAGGTCTACGCCCGGGCCGGCGAGGCCATCGGCCGGGGCATCGCCACCGTCGCCAACCTCTTCGGCCCCGAACGCGTGATCATCTCCGGCGAGGGGCTCGCCGCCTACGACCTCTTTGCCGGGCAGATCCTCGACTCGTTCACCGCGGCCGCCTTCGGCTCCGCCGCGCAGTGCGACGTACAGACCCGCCCGCTCCCCTTCGAGGAGTGGGCGCGCGGGGCCGCGGCCGCCGCGATCCAGTCCTTCATCACCTCGTCCCCCACCCCGACGGGCAAGGGCTGAGCAGCCCGAGACCCCGAACCCAGGAGGTAGGACCCATGCGGTCACCTTCGTACTCCGCCCTGCCCGCACGCGGGCTCAGAGCCGTCCTCGTGCTCGCGCTGACCGCCGCCTTCGCGGCCGGCGTGCCCGCCGCCGAGGCCGGCACCCCCACGCCCGTCGCGGCCAAGCCGTACATGGGCTGGACGAGTTGGAGCATGCAGTCGTCCAAGTACCCGGGCCTCAACGACCAGGGCGACTACAGCTACCTCACCGAGGCGAACGTCCTCGAACAGACCGACGCCATGGCAGGCAAGCTGAAGAAGTACGGCTACGAGTACGTCAACATCGACGCCGGCTGGTGGATGGACTGGAACTGGAAGTCCGGCTACGACCGCTACGGCCGCCAGAAGGCCGACCCCGCCCGCTTCCCCAGCGGTATGAAGGCCGTCGCCGACCACATCCACGCCAAGGGCCTCAAGGCCGGCATCTACCTCCCGGCCGGGCTGGAGAAGGGCGCGTACGGCGACGGCACCACACCCGTGTGGAACGCGGACGGCTGCACCACCGCCGACGTCGTCTACGACGACCTGCGCACCACCAACGGCTGGGACAGCTCGTACAAGATCGACTTCGACAAGCCCTGTGCCCAGAAGTACATAGACTCCCAGGCCCGGTTGATCGCCGGGTGGGGCTTCGACTTCCTCAAGCTCGACGGCGTCGGCCCCGGCTCCGGCAAGAGCGGCGACCAGTACGACAACGTCGCCGACGTCGCCGCCTGGCACCGGGCGATCACCGCGGCCGGCCGGCCGATCCACCTCGAACTGTCCTGGTCGCTGTCGATCGGCCACGCCGCCGACTGGAAGAAGTACTCCAACGGCTGGCGCATCGACACCGACGTCGAGTGCTACTGCAACACCCTGGTCAGCTGGGAGAACTCGGTCGACGACCGCTGGGACGACACCCCGGCCTGGACCGACAGGGCGGGCCCCGGCGGCTGGAACGACCTCGACTCCCTCGACGTCGGCAACGGCGCCATGGACGGCCTCACCAAGGCCGAACGGCAGAGCTACGCCACCCTCTGGGCCATCGCCAAGTCGCCCCTGTACACCGGCGACGACCTCACCGCGCTGGACGACTACGGGCTCTCCCTGCTGACCAACCGCGAGGTCATCGGCGTCGACCAGAGCGACAACCCGCCGGCCCGGCCCGTCACCCCGTCCGACCCGCAGCAGGTCTGGGCCGCGAAGAACGCCGACGGCACCTACACGGTCGCCCTGTTCAACCTCGCCGACTCGCCCGCCGCCGTCACCGCCGACTGGACCGCCCTCGGCTTCACCGGCAGGGCCTCGGTCCGCGACCTGTGGAACCACGAGAACCTCGGCGACCACCAGAACAAGATCACCCAGGCGCTGCCCGCGCACGGCTCGCGGCTGTTCACCGTGACACCGAAGGGCAGCGCGGTCACGGCCGTCGCCTACGAGGCCGAGTCGGCCGCGAACACGCTCGACGGCAACGCGTCCGTCGCCGGGTGCGACGCGTGCTCCGGTCAGAAGAAGGTCGGGAACCTCTACCTCGGCGGCAAGCTGACCTTCGACGACGTCGTCGTCGACAGGGCGGGCACCTACCTGGTGAAGGTCGCGTACGTCAGCGGTGACGCGCGCTCGGCCACCGTCTCGGCGAACTCCGGGGGCGGTACCGGCCACAAGTTCCCCTCGACCGGCGACTGGGGGACCGTCTCGACGGTGAGCGTGCCGGTGGCCCTGAAGGCCGGTGCCAACACGATCAGCTTCGACAGCGGATCGGGATACGCGCCGGACATCGACCGGATCGACGTGCCGAAGTCACCCCGGTAAGAGCGCTGCCGTCGCCCCGACTCCGAAGGACACCGAGATGCACAGACGCAGCTTCCTCACGCTCGCCGCCGCCGGAGCCCTCGCCGGGCTGCCCTCCTTCAGCGCCTCCGCCGTTCCGCCGCGTTCCTCCGAGCCGCTCACCGCCGCCCGCCACCTGCTCTGGTGGCAGGCGCCCGCCGACGACGGGTCGATGATCGGACAGGGGCTGCCCGTCGGCAACGGCCGGCTCGGCGCCCTCGCCGGCAACGACCCCGGCCGTGAACTCCTGCTGGTCACCGACGCCACCCTGTGGACCGGCGGACTCAACGACACGCTCGACTCCGACGGCCAGTTCCCCTACGGCCGGGGCGACTTCGGCTCGCTCACCCTGCTCGCCCGGCTCACCGTCGAGATCCCCGACCACGACCTGGGCGCCGTCTCCGGCTACCGCCGCACCCTGGACCTCGACAACGGCGTGGTGACGACGTCGTACGTCCGCGACGGGGTGACGTACCGGCGGCAGATCTTCGCCAGCCGACCCGACGACGTCGTCGTGGCGCACTTCAGCCAGGACGGCGGCGGCCGCTACACCGGAACCGTCACCCTCGAAGGCACCCACGGCGAGACCGGCGGCACGGCCGGCTCCTTCGCCGGGTCCTTCGCCAACGGGCTGCGGTACGGGGCCGCCGTCACCGCCCGCGGCAGCGGCGGCGGCGTGCGGGTGCGCGGGACGCACATCGACTTCGACGGCTGCCGGGAACTCACCGTCGTGCTGAGCGGCGGCACCGACTACGCCCCGGACGCCGCCGCCGGCTACCGCGACCCCTCCCTCGACCCGCGGGCCCTGGCCCGCACCAAGGCCGAGCGGGCCGCCCTGCACTCCGCCGACGCGCTGCTGCGCACGCACGCGGCCGACCACCGGGCGCTGTTCGACCGCTTCGGCCTCTCGCTCGGGACCTCGACGCCCGAGCAGCGCGCGCTCGACACCTGGGAGCGGCTCCGCGCCCGCGCCGACACCGGGGACCCCGACCCCGAACTGGAGGCTTCCTACGCCCAGTTCGGCCGCTACCTGATGATCGCCGGATCGCGGGACAGCCTGCCGGCGGGTCTCCAGGGCCTGTGGCTGGACGGCAACGACCCGGACTGGATGGGCGACTACCACACCGACATCAACATCCAGATGAACTACTGGGCGGCGGACCGGCTGGGCCTGTCCCCGTGCTTCGACGCCTTCACCGACTACTGCGTCGACCAGCTGCCGTCCTGGACGGACCTCACCCGGCGGCTCTTCCAGGACTCCCGCAACCGCTACCGCAACTCCACCGGCAAGGTGGCCGGCTGGACCGTCGCCGTCTCCACCAACCCCTACGGCGGAGGCGGCTGGTGGTGGCACCCGGCGGGCAACGCCTGGCTCTGCCAGAGCCTTTGGGAACACTACGAGTTCACCCGCTCCCGCGCCCACCTGGAGAAGATCTACCCCCTGCTCAAGGGCGCCTGCGAGTTCTGGGAGGCGCGGCTGCTCACCACCACCCTGGACAGCGGGAAGAAGGCGCTGATCGCCGACAGCGACTGGTCACCGGAACAGGGACCGCTGGACGCCAAGGGCATCACCTACGCCCAGGAACTGGTCTGGACCCTGTTCGGCAACTTCCGCACCGCGGCCGCCGAGCTCGGCAGGGACGCCGGCTACGCGGAGACCGTCGACGGCCTGCGCGACCGTCTCTACCTGCCGGTGGTGAGCCCGAAGACCGGCTGGCTGGAGGAGTGGATGTCCCCGGACAACCTCGGCGAGACCACCCACCGCCACCTCTCGCCGCTCGTCAACCTCTTCCCCGGCGACCGGATCCGCCCCGACGGCTCCACCCCCGCCGACATCGTCGAGGGCGCCACCGCCCTGCTCACCGCCCGCGGCATGAACAGCTTCGGCTGGGCCAACGCCTGGCGCGCGCTGTGCTGGGCCCGGCTCAAGAACGCCGACCACGCCTACCGGCTCGTGGTCGGCAACCTCCGCCCGTCCAGCGGCGGCGGCAACGGCTCGGCCCCCAACCTGTTCGACATCTACGAGGTCGAACAGGGCCGGGGCATCTTCCAGATCGACGCCAACTTCGGCACCCCGGCCGCGATCGCCGAGATGCTCCTCTACTCACGCCCCGGCCACCTGGAACTGCTGCCCGCGCTGCCCGACGCCTGGGCCGCCGACGGCTCGCTCACCGGGGCGGGGGCGCGCGGCGGCTTCGTCGTGGACCTGAGCTGGCGGGACGGCAGGCCGACCCGGGTCCGTATCCACAGCGTCGGCGGGCGCAGGACGGAGGTCGTGTTCGGTGGTGTGTCACACACCGTCACGCTCGCGCCCGGCGGCTCCGTCACCCTGAAGGACTTCTCCCGGTGACCGGCCGCCGCGCGCGCCTCCGGCGCCTCGCCGCCGTACTGCTGGCCGCCCTCGTCTGCCAGACCGGGCCCGCCCGGGCGGCCCTCCCGCGGGAGCACCCCGCGCGGACCGCCTCCGCCGCCCGGCACTCCGTCGTCACCTGGGGAGCCAGCGCCGACCGGATGGGCGAGGGCACCGCCGGCCGCGGCTACCGGCTGGTCGTGCGCACCAGCGTCGCCGGAAGCGGGCTGAGGGTACGCCTGTCCAACGCCTTCGGCGACCGGCCGCTGACCCTCGACAGCGTCTACGCCGGCCTGCGGAGCGAGGGCGCCGCACTCAAGCGGGGCACCAACAGGCCGCTGACCTTCGACGGCGCCCGCACCGTCACCGTGCCCGCCGGCGCCACCGCGTGGAGCGACCCGCTGCCCGGCAGCCTGCCCGCCGGCAGCGACCTGGTCGTCAGCCTGCACAGCCCGGACGCGGCCGGACCGGCCACCGGCCACTCGATGGCCATGCAGACCTCCTACACCACCGAGGGCGACCACACCGCCGAGGAGAGTGCCACCGCCTGGACCGGGACCACCGGCTCCTGGTGGTACCTGGACTCGGTCTCCGTCCGGCCGTCCGGCCCGGCCACCGGGGCCGTGGCGGCGCTCGGCGACTCCATCACCGACGGCTGGGCCTCCACCGGCGACCTCGACCGGCGCTGGCCCGACTACCTCGCCCGCCGCCTCCGCACGGCGGGCACCGGGATCAAGGGCGTGGCGGACGAGGGGATCTCCGGCAACCAGGTCCTCGCCGACGGCGCCGGGCAGAGCGCCCTGCACCGGCTGGACCGGGACGTGCTGAGCCAGCCCGGCGTCCGTACCGTCTTCCTCTTCGAGGGGGTCAACGACATCAAGGCGCACACCGGGGTCACCGCGGCCGGCCTGATCGCCGGGTACCGCGAGATCGTCCGCCGGGCCCACGCGGCCGGGAAGTGCGTGGTCGCCTCCACCGTCGGCCCCTTCGAGGGCTGGCCGGAGTGGGACCCGGCGGGCGAGGCCGTCCGCCAGGAGGTCAACGAGTTCATCCGCACCAGCGGGGAGTTCGACGGCGTCACCGACTTCGACCGCATCCTGCGCAGCCCCTACGACCACGCGCGCATGCTGCCGTTCCTCGACGGCGGCGACCACATCCACCCCAACGACAAGGGCATGCAGGCCATGGCCGACGCCGTCGACCTGGCGGGTCTCGACTGCGACCGCTGAACCGCCCCCCGGTCACCCCCGGGCCGTCGGCTCCGGGGTGACCAGGCCCTCTCGATAGGCGACCGCCACCGCCTCCGTACGGCTCGCCGCGCCCAGCTTGGCGAGGATGTTGGAGACATGGACGCTCGCCGTCTTGCCGGTGATGAACAGCTCCTCGCCGATCTGCCGGTTGCTGCGGCCCAGCGCCAGCAGCCGCAGCACGTCCCGCTCCCGGGCGGTGAGCGGGGCGACCCGGCCGTCCGCCGCGCCCCGGGCACCGTCCGCCGGCGGGCGGAGCAGCGCGTCGAGCCGCTCCAGCAGCGGTACGGCACCCAGGGCCAGGGCCGTCTCCCGCGCCGCGCCGGCCTGCTCCGCCGCCTCCGCCCGCCGGCCCCCGGCCAGCAGGGCCTCGGCGAGCCGCAGCCGAACCCGGGCCCGCTCGTACACATCGCCGTACGCGAACGCGGCCACCGCCTTCTCCCAGGCCGCCGGATCCGGCCCGGACACCGCCCGCGCCCACTCGGCCTCGGCGCGTGCCAGCCAGGCCCGCCCCTCCGGCCCCTGCCGCCCGGCCGCGCTCCGGGCCGTCTCCAGCAACTCGCCGGCGACCGCCGCCCAGTGCTCCTGCTCCCCGGTGCCGCGCAGCGCGGCCGCCCGGTCCGCGACCGCACCCAGCGCGAGCGCCGCCAGCCGCACGGTCACGTCCGGCGGCCGTCCCCACTCGTCGGTCAGCCGCGCCACGGTGGCCCGCATCCGCGCCACCGCCTCCTCCGGCTCACCCCGCCAGGCGGCCGCGTCGGTCAGGACGATGCCCCCGACCAGCCATCCCATCCCGTCGAAGGGCTCCCCGAGCAGCTCCCGGGCCCGCTCGGCCGCGTCCGCCTCGCCCCGGGCCGACGCCACGTACAGCACCGGGCCCTTCGCGTATCCGGGCACCGCGTCCCCGTCGGCCGCGCGCACGCACTCGTCCCACCGGCCCAGCGTGTACAGCACCAGCAGCCGCAGATAGCGCAGCTCGGAGGCGTACGGCGACGACTGGAGCCCGGAACGCCGGGCCCGGTCCAGACCCTCGGTGATCCACGGCAGGCACTCCTGGAAGTCGCCGGTCTCGAAGCAGCCCACGGCCAGGCTGTACAGCGCCCGGACCTCCACCGGCGCGTCCCCGGCCGACCGGGCCAGCTCCCTCGCCTCCCGGAGCCGTTCACGCCCCTCCCGGGTGCCGCGGCCACCGCCCTCCAGACGGGCCAGCGAGATCAGCAGATCGGCCCGGGCCGCGGTGGCGCCGATCCGCTCCGCGACCTCCAGGGCCTGCCGCGCGACGCGCAACGCGGTGGCGTCGTCACCGACCTGACGGGCCGCCATCACATGGGTCGACGCCGCCCACACCCAGGTCCGCGACGGCGGATCGGCCGGGATCATCGCCAGCGCCTCGCTGCTGTAGGCGAACGCGGCGTCGAGGTTGTCGACGGTCATCAGGTTCCCGGCGAGCATGTAGCGCACCCGGGCGGCGAGTTCGGGATCCGCGTCCTGGGCGGTGCCGGCCAGCGCGGACCGGGTCAGGGACACCGCCCGGTGCGCGTCACCGGCGTGCGCCGCGGCGGCCGACGCCCGCAGCGTCAGGGTCACCGGGTCCAGCCCCTCACCCGAGGGTCGCCCGGCGGACGGCACGGACGGCCACAGGTCGAGCGCCGTCTCCAAGTGCCGCAGCTCCTCGGCGGGCGCCCCCACCCGCCGCGCGTGGTCGGCCGCCTCCAGCGACGCGGCCAGGGCCTCCGGCCGGTCGTGGCTCTCCCGGTAGTGGTGCGCCCGCTCGGCCGCCGTCTCCGCGCCGCCGCGCGCGGCCAGCAGCCCGGCGAACGTGCCGTGCAGCCGCGAGCGCTGGCCGGGCAGCAGGTCCGCGTACACCGCCTCCCGCGCCAGGGCGTGCCGGAAGGCGTACGTGTCCCTGTCGCCCGGGGCCAGCAACTGCCGCCCCACGGCCTCCCGCAGCGCCGACTCCAGCTCCTCCTCCGGCAGCCCGACCGCGTCCCGCAGCAGGTCGTGCCCGACCCGGCGCCCGGCCACCGCGGCCGTGCGCAGCACCTGCTGGGCGGTCTCCGACAACTGCTCGACACGGATGAGCAGCAGGTCGGCGAGGCCGCTGGGCATCCCCTCCGTGTCCGCCGCGGCCACCAGCTCCTCCGTGTAGAAGGCGTTGCCCTCGGCCCGCCCGACGATGTCCCGCACCGCCGCGTCCGGCAGCGGCCGCTCCTGAAGCGCCCGCACCAGCCGCCGCACCTCGGCGTCCGCCAGCGGCCGCAGCTCCAGCCGCTCCACGGCGGGCAGCCGCACCAGCTCGGCGAGGAGCGGCCGCAGCGGATGCCGCCGGTGCAGGTCGTCCGCGCGGTAGGAGGCCAGCACGACCAGCCCCCGGGGCAGCACACCCCGGCTGAGCAGGAACCGCAGCAGGTCCCGGGACGACTGGTCGGCCCAGTGCAGATCCTCCAGGACCAGCACCAGCGGAGCGGCGGCGGCGAGATCGGCGAACAGACCCGCCACGCCTTCGAAGAGCCGCAGCCGCGCGTCCGCGTCCCGGGCGGCGTCCGTCCCGGCGCCCAGCAGCCGCGCCACGACCGGATGGGCCCCGACGAGCGCCGCGTACCGTTCGTCGGCGGCCAGCACCCCGAGGATCTCGGTGAAGGGCAGATACGGCAGCCCCACGTCACCGAGATCGACACAGTGACCGGTGACGACGACGGCCCCGGCCGCGACGGCCCGCTCGGCCGTCTCGTCCAGCAGCCGTGTCTTGCCGACCCCGGCGTCCCCGGCCACCAGCAACGCCTGCCCGCGCCCGCCCCGGGCCCGCTCCACCACCGCGGCGAGGCGCAGCAGCTCCTCGTCCCGCCCGATCAGCGGACCACCGAACGATCTCTGTCCCACGCCCACATCCTCGCAAGAAGCGCGGGGGAGGAGACCCGTGGGGCGCGACCGGCCGCGGCGCACCCGTGGCCGCCGACGCGACAGGACCCCGTCACCCCCCGTCGACGGTCAGCCCCGCAGCACCCGGGCCCAGTCCTCCGGCACCCGCTCCGCGGGACCCGGCACCGACTGGTCGGCGGGATGACTCACCGGCGGCGCCAACTCCGGCCCGGCCTCGAACAGTTCCTTCGTCTCGAAGTTCCAGAACCACCCCTCGCCCGGTTCGTAGCTGCGGATGATCGGATGCCCGGTGTCACGGAAGTGCGCCGTCGCGTGCTTGGACGGCGAGTCGTCGCAGCACCCTATGTGCCCGCACTGCGCGCACCGCCGCAGATGGAACCACCAGCCACCCGCCGCGTCGCACTCCACACAACCCGCCCCGCTCGGCGGGACGTCCTGGTCGATCGAGGTGTCCTCGCTCATGCTGCCTCCACAGGCGTCTCGGTTTCCTCGGGCGTCGTCTCGGCGGTCAGCGGAAGCAGCACCTGGAACCGGGTGTCCCCGGGCACGGACTCCACGCGCAGGCTGCCGTGATGCTTGTTCACGACGATCCGCCAGGAGATGTCCAGGCCGAGGCCCGTGCCCTGCCCCACCGGCTTCGTCGTGAAGAAGGGGTCGAAGATCCGGTCCTTGATCTCCGGCGCGATCCCGCCCCCGGTGTCCCGGAACTCCACCAGCAGCTGTTCGTGGTCGAGCGCGGTCCGCACGGTCAGCGTGCCGCGTCCGCCGCCCGCGCCCTTCATCGCGCAGACCGCGTTGTCGATGAGGTTGGTCCACACCTGGTTGAGCTCGGCCGGATAGGCCGGGACGGACGGCACCGCGCGGTCGTAGTCCTTGACCACCTCGATGTCCTGGCCGATCTTTCCGGACAGCATCAGCAGCGTGCTGTCGAGGAGTTCGTGCACGTCCACCACCCGGTAGGGCGCCCGGTCCAGCTGGCTGTACTGCTTGGCCGCGTCGACGAGGTGCGAGATCCGGGTCGTGGAGTCGTCGATCTCGTTCATCAGCAGCTCGGTCTCGACGGTGTAGTTGAGCCAGCCCACCGCGTTGGGCAGGATCTCCTCGCCGACGGCGGCCGCGACCTGCTCCAGCCAGTCGGTGTCGAGCCCGGCCTGCACGAACGTCGGCGCGAGCTGCCAGCCGTGTTCGATGCCCCGGTCCTCCAGCCAGTCCGTGAGCACGTCCTCGCGGTCGGAGGCCTCCAGCGGGCTCAGCGACGGCGCCTTGGCGACCCGCTCGGCGGTCCGCTCCTGGATCTCGACGAGACGAGCCAACTGCTCCCGGGCGAAAGGGCCTTCGGCGATGATCGCGAGCTTGTGCCGCATCTTGGCCACCCGCTCGCGCAGCGTGGCCGTGGCCCGCACGGCCGCGGCGGCCGGGTTGTTGAGCTCGTGCGTGAGTCCCGCGGACAACGAGCCCAGCGCCAGCAGCCGCTCGCGCTGCCCGATCGCCGCCTGGGTGTTCTTCGAGCCGAAGAACAGGCCCTCCAGCAGGTGGACGGCCATCGGGAACCAGTCCTGCATGATCTCCGCGAAGGTGTCCGCCGGCAGCACGAAGAACCGCGTCGGCTCGGTCACCCGCATCGAGTTGTTGTACGCCTGCCGCACCCGGTCCCCGAGGTAGGCCTGCATGGCGCCCGCGTACACGCCCGGCTGCGAGGTCCGGGTGACCTCGACGTCGTCCCCGGCGACCCGCCGGGAGAGCACCACGGTGCCCTCGATCATCACGTAGAAGCAGGTCGCCGGGGAGCCCTCGGTGTAGACGGGGCCCGGCTGGAACAGCTCCACCCGGCCCGCGGCGCACAGCCGCCCCAGCTGCTCCGGTGCCAGCTTCTCGAACAGGAACAGCGCGCCGACCTCCCGCGGGCTGCACGGCATCGGCTGCCCGCTCATGACTGCTCCAGGTACCGGTGGACGAGCATCACTGCCATGGCTCCCTCTCCGACGGCGGACGCGACACGCTTCGCGGACTCGGCGCGTGCGTCGCCCGCCACGAACACGCCGGGAATGCTGGTCTCCAGGTGGTACGGCGGCCGGTCCAGCTCCCAGCCGCCGGGCGGCCGTCCGTCGACGGTCAGGTCGGGCCCGGCCAGGATGAACCCGCGCCCGTCGCGCAGCACGGTGTCGCCGAGCCAGTCGGTCAGCGGCGCCGCCCCGATGAAGACGAACATCCACTGGGCGTCGACCTGTTCCCGGTCACCGCTGTGCACATGCCGCAGGGTGAGCTGTTCCAGGCGCTCGGTGCCGTGCGCGGCGTCCACCACGGTGTGGCTGCGCACGGAGATGTTCGGGGCCTCGTTGATCTGCTGGATCAGGTAGTACGACATCGAGGCCGACAGGTCGGCGCCGCGCACCAGCAACGTCACCGACTTGGCGAACCTCGACAGGTACATGGCCGCCTGGCCCGCCGAGTTGGCGCCGCCGACGATGTACACGTCCTGGCCCTGGCAGGAGGCGGCCTCGGTGAGCGCCGAGCCGTAGAAGACGCCGCAGCCGGTCAGGTCGACACAGCCGTCCGCCTCCAGCTGCCGGTACTGCACCCCGGTCGCGAGGATCACGCTGTGCGCGGCGACCGCCGAGCCGTCCGCGAACCGCACCACCCGCGCGCCCCCGTTGACCTCCAGCCCGGTCACCTCGCGGGCGGTGAGGATCTCGGCCCCGAACTTGGCGGCCTGCCGCCGGGCCCGGTCGGTCAGCTGGGCGCCGGACACGCCGTCCGGGAAGCCCAGGTAGTTCTCGATGCGCGAGCTCTGCCCGGCCTGCCCGCCGGTCGCCGACCGCTCCACGAGCACGGTCCGCAGCCCCTCCGACGCCCCGTAGACCGCCGCGCCGAGCCCGGCCGGGCCGCCGCCGATCACCACGAGGTCGTAGAAGTCCGCCGTCGGCGTGGTCGCCAGGCCCACGCGCGCGGCCAGCTCCGGGGCCTCCGGCTCCACCAGGGGCGTGCCGTCCGGCGTGATCACCAGCGGCAGCCGGTCCCCGTCCGCCCCGGCCGCGGCCAGCAGCCGCTGCCCCTCCGGTTCCTCGACCGAGTACCAGCGGTAGGGCACCTGGTTGCGGGCGAGGAACTCCCGTACGTCCGACGACCGCGCCGACCAGCGGTGCCCGACCACCTTCGTGGCCGGCACCGGCTTGTAGTCGCTCGCCCGCCAGGCGTCCAGGAGGTCGTCGAGGACCGGGTAGAGCTTCTCCTCCGGCGGGTCCCAGGGCTTGAGCAGGTAGTGGTCCAGGTCGACCACGTTGATCGCGTCGATCGCCGCGTCGGTGTCCGCGTACGCGGTCAGCAGCACCCGCCGGGCGCCCGGGTACACGTCCAGGGCCTGTTCCAGGAACTCGATGCCGTTCATCCGCGGCATCCGGTAGTCGGCCAGGATCACCGCCACCAGGTCACCGCGCAGCTTCAGCTCGCGCAGCGCGTCCAGCGCCGACTCCCCGGACTCGGCGCGCACGATCCGGTACGACGCGCCGTAGCGGCGCCGCAGGTCCCGGGCGACGGCACGGGAGACCCCCGGGTCGTCGTCCACGGTCATGATGACGGTCCGCGCCGTGTCGGCAGCCTGTGCCATACGTCTCCCACCCCGAGGCGTCGCTTCTACGGTCGGCGGGCCCTCCCGGAGGAGCACGGCCGCCGCACCGGTTCCCGCCCATCGTATGTTCGATCGCCGGGCTTCGCTCCGGTAGCCGGACGGGCCCCCTGACCCCGCGGTACGCGAGACTGATCACGCACACGCGGTACACGCGGAACACTGAGGAGGCCGGTGCATGACACGCCCGATCACGGCTGGGGTCGACGGTACGCAGGAGAGCCTCGCCGCTCTCGACTGGGCGGCCCGGGAGGCGGTGCGCCGGGGGCTGCCGCTGCGGGTGGTGCACGCCTGGCGGTTCGAGGCGCACGAGGCGCTCGGCGGTGACCGGGAGGCCCAGCGCGGGTGGGTGTCCGAGGGGGTCGGCGAGTCGGTGCGGGCCGTGACCGGCCGGTATCCGGAGCTCACGGTGAGCGTCGACGTCGTGACGGGCGGCCCCGTCGAGGTGCTGCTGGAGGCGGCGGCCGGGGCCGAGCTGCTGGCGCTGGGCTCGCGCGGCCACGGGCCGGTCGTCGGCTTCCTGCTGGGCTCCGTCGGCCAGCAGGTGATCGCCGGGGCCGCGCGCCCGGTGGTGCTGGTGCGCGCCGGGGACCGGCCCGCGGCCGAGGCCGGCGGGCGGGAGGTCGTCGTCGGCCAGCAGGGCGGGCCCGAGGACAGCGCCGCCGCGCTGGAGTTCGCGTTCACGACGGCCGCGGCCCGGGGTGCGACGGTCCGGGCCGTCCGGGCCTGGACGCTGCCGCCGGTCTTCGCCTACAGCCCCGGCTCGCTGAAGCTGCTGGACGAGGCCGGCGGCCTGGAGCCGTACGAGAAGAAGGCGCTGGACGAGGCGCTGCGCCCGCTGCGGGAGCGGTTCCCGCGGGTGCCGGTCGCCGAGCACCTGGAGATGGGCAGCGCCGGGCAGGTGCTGCTCTCGGTTGCCGGGCGGGCGCAGCTGATGGTCGTCGGGCGGCGTGCCCACCGGACGGCGGTCGGCGCCCGCATCGGCTCGGTCGCGCACGGCGTGCTGCACCACGCCGACTGCCCGGTCGCCGTGGTGCCGCACGACTGAGCGACCCCGGCCCCCGGGGCCCGCCCCGGGTCATTCCGGGGTGACCGGCTCCAGGGTCTCGCGCGCCTTGGGCAGCACGTTGTCGATGTAGTCCCGCACGGCGCTGTCCAGGCCCATGTCGTGCTGCGCCCGCTCGGACAGGTACCAGCGGTGCTCCAGCAGCTCGTGGTAGATCTCCGCCGGGTCCATGGCACCGCGCAGCTCCAGCGGCACGGCCCGCACGGTGGGGCGGAAGACGTCCCGCACCCAGCGGTGGGCCAGCACCTCGGGGCGGGCGGCGAGGGGGTCGCCCGGGGCGTAGTCGTCCTGGGTGGCCATCCAGCTCTCCAGGTCGTTCAGCAGCCGCCGGGCCTGGTTCTCCTCGGCGTCCAGGCCGGTCAGCCGCAGCAGCTGGCGCTGGTGGTGCCCGGCGTCGACGACCTTCGGCACGAAGGTGACGGTGTCGCCGCCCGAGGAGTGCTCGATCTGCATCTCGGCGACGTCGAACCCGAGCTCGTTGAGCCGCCGGATCCGGCGCTCGATGTAGTGGTACTTGCCCGCCGGGTACACCGAGGTGCGGGTCAGCTCCTGCCACAGCTCGCCGTACCGGGTGCAGATCTCGAACCCGAACTCGACCGGGTCCAGCGAGGGGTGCAGCGCCCCCGACGCCTCCAGGTCGAGCAGCTCGCCGCTGATGTTCACCCGGGCCAGGTCGAGGTCGTACTCCCGCTGCCCGTTGCTGAGCTGCGGATGCAGGTCGCCGGTCTCGGCGTCGACCAGGTACGCCGCGTAGGCGCCCGCGTCCCGCCGGAACAGCGTGTTGGACAGCGAGCAGTCGCCCCACGCGAACCCGGCCAGGTGCAGCCGGACCAGCAGCACGGCGAGGGCGTCCATGAGCCGGTGCATGGTGGCCGGACGCATGGTCGTCTCGAACATCGAGCGGTACGGCATCGAGCCGCCCAGGTGCCGGGTGACCAGCACCGGTTCCAGGGGGTCGCCCGCCGTGTCGGTGCGGCCCGTGATCACCGCGAGCGCGTCGACCGCGGGGATGCCGATCTTGTCCAGGTCGCGCAGCAGCCCGTACTCGCGCAGCGCCGGGCGCTCCGCCAGCTCCTTGACGGCGATGACCTCGTCGCCGGCGCGGGCGTACCGCACCACGTGCCGGGAGATGCCGCGGGGGAGGGGGACGAGGTAGTGCTCGGGCCACTCCTCCAGGGGGACGTCCCAGGGGAGTTCGAGCAGGAGCGCGGGATGCTCCGGGTTGGTCGCGCTGATCTGCAGTGCCATGGCCCCGACCTTAGACGGCGCGCTCGCGGGCCTGGTCGGCGGCCGCCTTGACGGAGCCCCGGTGCAGGGGGCCGTGCCCGGGCAGCAGCGCGTCCGCGTCCAGCGCGCCGATGACGTCCAGCGAGGCGACCGCGCGGGCGCGCTCGTGGTGGAACATGTCCGGCAGCAGCTGCGGGCCCCGCAGGCGCGAGGTGCGGTGCCCGCTGACCAGGGCGTCACCGGAGATCACCAGCCCGGCCTCGGGCAGGTGGTAGACGGTGTGGCCGTCGGTGTGGCCGGGCGTGTGCACCGGGACCGGCCGGCCGGGCAGGTCCAGCGGGCCCTCGGCGGACGGGAACGCCTCGGGCGCCGCGACCGGGTGCTGCTCGGTGCCGCCGACCCGCAGCACGTGCGCCAGCCAGGGCACCACACCCGGCCGCCAGGCGTTCCTCAGTACGTCCCCCACGGCCACCTGCTGGAGGAAGTCCCGCCGGGCGTGGGGGACTTCGGCCTCGTGCGCGTAGACCGGCACGCCGTACGCCGAGCGCAGGTGCTCGGCGGAGCCCAGGTGGTCGTTGTGGGCGTGGGTGATCAGGACGGCGGCCACCGCCTGCGGTGAACTCCCCACCTCGGCCAGCGAGTCCAGCAGGTCCTGCCGGTCGCCCGGGTAACCGGTGTCGACCAGCGTGACGGCGTCCCCGTCCTTGAGGATCACCCAGTTGGTGTGGGAGCCGTGCACCAGATAGGTGCCGTCCGTGACCTGGCGTACGTCCGCGCCCATGTTCGTCGTCCCGTGTGGTGAGGAGCCTGTGCGACGAGCACAGCAAAGCAGATGTGGATCAAGGCGGGCGCAGCGAGGGCCCCCTCGCCCGCCTCACCGCACCCCGCGCGGCCGGAACTGGACGCTGATCCGGGGTCCGGCGGCCCGTGCGGTCTTCGGTACGCAGTGCTCCCAGGTCCGCTGGCACGAACCGCCCATCACGATCAGGTCGCCGTGTCCCAGCGGGCGCCGGACCGAGGCGCCGCCGCGCAGCGGACGCAGCAGCAGGTCGCGCGGCGCGCCCACGGAGAGGATCGCCACCATGGTGTCCTGCCGCGCGCCCCGCCCGGTCCGGTCGCCGTGCCAGGCGACGCTGTCGTGGCCGTCGCGGTAGTGGCAGAGCCCGGCGGTGGTGAACGGCTCGCCCAGCTCGTCGGCGTAGTGCCGGGTGAGGGCCTCGCGGGCCTCGGCGAGCATCGGGTGCGGCAGCGGGTCGCCCGCGCCGTAGAAGGCCAGCAGGCGCGGTACGTCCACGAGGCTGTCGTACATCCTGCGGCGCTCGGCGTGCCACGGGACCTCGGCCGCCAGCTGTTCGAACAGGGCGTCGGCGCCGCTCAGCCAGCCGGGCAGCACGTCGATCCACGCGCCGAGGCCGAGCACCGTGCGGTGGACGCCGTCGAGCGGGCCGAGCCGCAGTTCGTCGGTCTGGTCGAAGAGGGAGCCCTGGAGGTGCGTGGCCATGGAGCCAGCGTACCCCTTAATCGAAAATCTGTTCCTTTTTGGATTCCGGGCCGACCGTGCCCGCACGGCCCTTTCGATACGTTGGTGTATCCGATACATTCCCGTATTGAACGGAGGTCAGGACATGACCGTGGACGGCGCGACGAAGCGCGTGACCCGGCGTCGGGTGCAGACCCGCGCCCGGCTGCTCGACGCCGCGTTCACCGTGTTCGCCGCCAAGGGCTTCGGACGCGTCTCCATCGAGGAGGTCTGCGAGGCCGCCGGCTTCAGCCGGGGCGCCTTCTACTCCAACTTCGCCACCCTCGACGAGCTGTTCTTCGCCCTCTACCGGGACCGCGCCGACCTCATCGCCCGGCAGGTCGCCGACGCGCTCGCCGTCGACGGCCCCGACCCGGACGTACCGGCCTCCGTGGACCGGGTCACCGACGTCCTGCTCCTGGACGTGGACTGGCTCCTGGTGAAGACCGACTTCCTGGTGCACGCGGCCCGCGACCCCGCCGTCGCCGAGGCCCTCCTGGAGCACCGCGCCCGGCTCCGGCGGTCCATCGCGGACCGCCTCTTCCGGGCCCGCGGCCACACCCCGGTCCCCGGCGTGCTCGGCGACGCCGAGGGCGCCGCGCACGCCGTGGTCGCCGCCTACGACGGAGTCACCGTCCAGCTGCTGCTCGACAAGGACGTGGACCGGGCCCGCGGCTGGCTCGGACAACTGCTCACCGCGCTGCTGACGGACGGCAGCACCCACCCCGTATGAGAAGAAGGGCATCCCTCGCCATGGACGCGGACGTCATCGTCGTCGGAGCCGGCCTCGCCGGTCTGGTCGCGACGCACGAACTCACCAGCCGGGGCAGGCGCGTCGCCCTGGTCGACCAGGAGAACGCCGCCAACCTCGGCGGCCAGGCGTTCTGGTCCTTCGGCGGGCTCTTCCTCGTCGACTCGCCCGAGCAGCGCCGCCTCGGCATCAAGGACTCCCTCGACCTGGCCTGGAACGACTGGCGCGGCAGCGCCCAGTTCGACCGCGAGGACGACGAGGACTCCTGGGCGGTGCGCTGGGCGCGCGCGTACGTCGAGTTCGCGGCGGGGGAGAAGCGGCCCTGGCTGCAGAGCCACGGCATCAGCCTGCTGCCGACCGTCGGCTGGGCCGAACGAGGCGACCTGCGGGCCGACGGCCACGGCAACTCCGTACCCCGTTTCCACGTCGCCTGGGGCACCGGCACCGGGGTGGTCGAGCCCTTCGCCCGCTACGCCAAGCAGGCCGCCCGCGACGGACTGCTCACCTTCTACCACCGCCACCAGGTCGACGAACTGGTCATCGAGGGCGGCGAGGCGCGCGGGGTGCGCGGCACGGTCCTCGCCGACGACGACGCGGCGCGCGGCGTCGCCTCCCACCGCGACCGCGTCGGCGACTTCGAACTCACCGCCCAGGCCGTCGTCGTCACCACCGGAGGCATCGGCGCCAACCACGACATCGTCCGCCGCTACTGGCCCGAGCGCCTCGGCACACCCCCCGCCGAGATGGTCACCGGCGTCCCCGCCTACGTGGACGGCCGCATGCTCGACATCAGCGCCGAGGCCGGCGTCCGCCTGGTCAACCGCGACCGCATGTGGCACTACACCGAGGGCATCAAGAACTGGAACCCCGTCTGGCCCGGCCACGGCATCCGCATCCTGCCCGGCCCGTCCTCGATCTGGCTCGACGCCCTCGGCCGCCGCCTGCCCGACCCCTGCCTGCCCGGCTACGACACCCTCAGCACCCTCAGGTACCTGCGCACCACCGAGGACATCGCCGGGTACGACCACTCCTGGTTCGTCCTCACCCGCAGGATCGTCGAGAAGGAGTTCGCGCTCTCCGGCTCCGAGCAGAACCCCGACATCACCGCCAAGGACCGCAGGGCCGTGCTCCGCGACCGGCTCCTCGGCAAGGGCGCGCCCGGCCCGGTGCAGGCCTTCCTCGACAAGGGCGCGGACTTCGTGACCGCGGCCTCCCTGGACCAGCTCGTCGAGAAGATGAACGCGCTCACCGACAAGCCCCTGCTCGACGCGGCCGGGATCCGCCGCCAGATCGTCGCCCGCGACCTCCAGATCGACAACTCCTACAGCAAGGACTCCCAGGTCCAGGGCATCCACAACGCCCGCCGCTACATCGGCGACCGGCTGGGCCGGGTCGCCACCCCGCACCGCATCCTCGACCCCGCCGCCGGACCGCTGGTCGGCGTCAGGCTGCACACCCTCACCCGCAAGACCCTCGGCGGCATCCAGACCGACCTGGACTCCCGCGCCCTCGGCGCCGACGGGCAGCCGGTCGGCGGGCTGTACGCGGCCGGCGAGGTGGCCGGCTTCGGCGGCGGCGGTGTGCACGGCTACAACGCGCTGGAGGGCACCTTCCTCGGTGGCTGCCTGTTCTCCGGCCGGGCGGCGGGCCGGGCGGCGGCCGAGCAGACCGCGTGACCTACTCGGACAGGAGCCGCGCCAGCACCGTGGCGTGGCTCTCCCGAGGCGTCTTCGACGCGGTGAGCAGGGTGACCGGGCCCTTCCCTGCGGTCTCCCGCAGGCCGTCCAGGAGCCCGGCCGGCCCGGGGGCGTCCAGCTCCGCCTCGTAACGGCGGACGAACTCCTCGTACGACCCGCCCCCGTGGAACCAGCGGCGCAGCCCGTCCGACGGCGTCAGCTCCCTGGGCCACTCGTCCACGTGCGCGTCCTCCTTGGACATCCCGCGCGGCCACAGCCGGTCCACCAGGACCCGCACCCCGTCCTGCGGCTCGGGCGGTTCGTAGATCCTGCGCACGCGCACGCTCACGGTCGATGCACCTCTCGGGCTCGCTGACGGTGCCGCGAGCGTACGCGGCGGACCCGCAGCCCCGGCCGCCGACGCGGCACGACTTGACCTGAATGAGGGGGAGACCCGGACACCCGCGCGCCTACTCTGTGGGCCTGCGACCGATCATCGGCCACCCCCCCCGAGGAGCGATTGTGCAGCCTGCCCCCAGGAGACGTACCGCGGTCCTGCGCCGCGAGGCGGTCCTCGCCACCGTCCCGGTCGCCGTGGCGGCCCTGCTCGCCGCCGCCGGACCGGCCGCGGCGGGCACCGTCGGCGCCGCCGGCGCGGGCGACCCCTACTTCCCGCTCAGCGGGAACGGCGGCTACCACGTCGCCCACTACGACCTGACGCTCCGCTACGACACCGCCTCCCGCCGCCTCGACGGCAAGGCCGTCCTCACCGCCCGCGCCACCCAGAAGCTCACCCGCTTCGACCTCGACCTCAAGGGGCTGAAGGTCACCCGGCTCACCGTCGACGGCCGCGCCGCCCGCTTCAGCCGCAGCGGACAGGAACTGGTCGTCACGCCGTCGCACGCGCTGCCCAAGGGCCGCGAGTTCGAGGTCACCGTGGTCTACGGCGGCACCCCCGGGCCGGTCACCGACCCCGACGGCTCGGACGACGGCTGGATCCCCACCGACGACGGCGCGTTCGTCGCCGGGGAGCCGCAGGGCGCGATGACCTGGTTCCCGGCGAACAGCCACCCCAAGGACAAGTCGTCGTACGACTTCACGATCACCGTCCCCAAGGGGCGCACCGCCGTCGCCAACGGCGTCCTCCTCGGACAGCGCACGTCAGGCGACCGCACGACCTTCCGGTGGCGGCAGAGCGAACCGATGGCCGCCTACCTCGCCACCGCGACGGTCGGCAGGTTCAAGGTCGAGCAGTACACCACCCGGGACGGCGTCAAGGTGTACAACGCGGTCGACCCGCGCGAGGCGAGCGCGTCGGCGGCGGTGCTGAAGAAGCTGCCGTCGGTGCTGGAGTGGGAGAGCAGGCTGTTCGGCCCGTACCCGTTCCGCTCCGCCGGGTCGATCGTCGACCACGCGCCGGACGTCGGCTACGCGCTGGAGACGCAGGGCCGGCCGCTCTACGACTCCGTGCCCGACCTGAGCACCCTCGTGCACGAGAACGCCCACCAGTGGTTCGGCGACTCCGTCTCCGTCACCGCCTGGAAGGACATCTGGCTCAACGAGGGCTTCGCCACCTACGCCGAGTGGCTGTACAGCGAGCAGCACGGCGGGGACAGCGCGCAGAAGACCTTCGACGCGCTCTACGCCGAGCCGGCGAGCGACGAGCTGTGGGCGTACCCGCCCGGGGATCCCGGCAGCGGCGAGAACATCTTCGGCACACCCGTGTACGAGCGGGGCGCGATGGCGCTGCACCAGCTGCGCAGGGCCGTCGGGGACGCGGTGTTCTTCCGCATCCTGCGCGCCTGGGCGGGGCAGCACCGGTACGGGCACGGCACGACCGCCCGGTTCGTGAAGCTGGCCGAGGCGGAGTCGGGCAAGGACCTCGGTCCGCTGTTCCGGACGTGGCTGTACCAGAAGGGCAAGCCGTAGAAGGGGCCCTGGAAGCTGACCGGTTCCTCACAACTCTGCGGCAGGGTCGGTCTCATGATCGATCGCAGAACAGCTGTCGCACTCGTCGCCTCCCCGCTCCTGCTCTCCGGCTGCGGGGGAGGCGCCGAGGCCGCGCCGGGCCGCCCCGGCGACAACCGGGCGACGGGCGACGGCGGGGCGGCGGCGGACGGCCGGGCTGCGGAGGACGTCGGGGCGGCCGGCGCGACGGCCTCCCCCGTGTCCGGGAGCGGTTCCGGGCCCCGTGGCATACCCGGGCTCGGGCCCAGGACGACGGCCGCCATACCCCGGCGGGCGGAGCAGGTCGTCGTCGCCAGGGGGCGGGGCAGGGACTCGTCCGTCTCCGGCGTCGTCCTCTACCAGCGTGACGACGACGGGTGGCAGGCCGGGGCCGGCTGGCCCGCGCACAACGGCAGGGACGGCTGGAGCGACCACCACGTGGCCGGGGACCTGCGCTCGCCCCTCGGCGTGTACGGACTCACCGACGCCGGGGGACTGCTCGCCGACCCCGGGAGCAGGCTGCCGTACCACCGGTCGTACGGCTTCCGGTCGCCCGGCACCGGCTTCGAGGGCGAGCCGCTGGAGGGATCCTTCGACTACGTGATCGCCATTGATTACAACCGCGAGCCCGGCACTTCGCCGCTCGACTGGACCCGGCCCCTGGGGGCCGGCCGGGGCGGCGGCATCTGGCTGCACGTGGACCACGGCGGTCCGACGCACGCCTGCGTCAGCGTCGCGAAGGGCCATATGAAGGAACTGCTGCGCACCCTCGACCCGGACCGGCATCCGGTCGTCGTCATGGGGTACGCCGACTGGCTCGCCCGGTAGACCGCCGCCACTCCCCCTAGGATCCGAACTCGTGTGCGCACATGTGCTGGTCGCCGAGGACGACGAGATGCAGGCCGAGCTGATCCGGCGCTCCCTGCTGGCCGAGGGCCATACCGCGACCGTCGTCCACGACGGGGCCGCGGCGCTGGACGCGGCGCGCCGCCTCGGGCCCGACCTCGTCGTGCTCGACCTGATGCTGCCGGTGATCGACGGCTTCGGCGTCTGCCGGACGCTGCGCGGCGGCGATCCGGAGATCCCGGTGCTGATGCTCACCGCCCGGTCCGACGAGGACGACGTGCTGCTCGGCCTGGAACTGGGCGCCGACGACTACATGACCAAGCCGTACAGCCCCCGGGAGCTGATGGCCCGGATCCGGACCGTCCTGCGGCGGAGCGGGCGGGCCGTCGCGGTGCGCGGGGAGCCGGCCGTGACAGCCGCCGGGATCAGCGTCGATCCCGTACGGCACGAGGTGCGCCGGGACGGGGTGCCGGTGGAGGTGACCCCGGCCGAGTTCCAGATCCTGCTCGCCCTGGCGGGGGAGCCGGAACGGGTCTTCACCCGGCGGCAGTTGCTCCAGTGCACCCGGGGCTTCGACCGGTCCTCCACCGAACGGGCCGTCGACGTCCACGTGATGAACCTGCGCCGGAAGATCGAGGCCGATCCGCGGCGGCCGGTGCGGCTGCTGACCGTGTTCGGGGTCGGCTACAAGCTGAGCGGCGGACCGCGGTGAAGCCCCGGATACCGTGGCGCAGACGGCTGCTGGTCCGGCTGCTGTTCACCTCGGTGCTGATCGCGCTCTGCTCGGTGGCCGCCACCGCCTGGCTCGCGGTCACGACCACCACCAGCGCGCTGGAGGAGGAACAGGGCCAGGACCTCGCCGCCGACAACCGGATCCTCGCGCAGCTGAGCGGGTACGCCGCCGGCCACCCCGACTGGACGGGCGTGCGGCGCACGGTCAGGGAGCTGGCCGCCGAGACCGGCCGCAGGATCGCGCTGACCACCGCCGACCGCACCCCGATCGCCGACTCGGCGTCCCGTGGGACCCCGCTGCCACCGCGGCCGGCCGCCGCCGTGGACCCCCTGCACACCGACACCTACAGCGAGTCCGGCGCCCAGCTCAGCGGCATCGACCCGCGCGCCGTCGGCCCCTACCGGCTGCCGGCGCCGGAGCGCGTCAAGCTGGACAAGGAGGCGAAGGCACGGCAGTCCTGCTTCGACCGCTACGGGGTCCGCGTCCTGATCAGACACACCCCGAGCGGCCGCCCGTACTTCGCCGACGAGGACGGCACGGTCTCCGGCGACTACCTGACCGAGGACTGCGGCTACGGCCTGAACAGCCCCACGGCCACGGAGAACAAGGCCCGGGCGGCCCTGGAACGGGGCGCCGCTGCCTGCGCCAAGGACAAGGGGGGCGTGCCCGGCAACTCGTACCTGGTGATCGGCTTCGACCCGGCGGGCACCACCACCGCCCAGCGGTTCCTGGCGAAGTACGGCAGCCTGGGCACGGACAGGGCGGCCCGGATCGTGCGGAGCTGCATCGAGAGCGCCTACCGCGCCCAGCTCGACCCCTATGTCGCCCCCGCCGCCGAGCTGTTCCTCGGCATCGGCGACCAGACCCAGCCCCGCTTCGACATGTCACCGGCCAACAAGGCCAGGATCGTCGGCGCGGCCGGCCTGGTCCTCGCGGTCACGGTCGCCGTCACCGCGGTCGTCGCCACCCGTCTCGTACGACCGCTGCGGGCGCTGACCCTGGCGGCGCGCCAGCCGCCCGAACTGCACGTCCGGGCGCCGGTGCGGACCCGCGACGAGACGGGACTGCTGGCCGAGGCGTTCAACGACCTCACCGAGCGCCGGGAACGCCTTGAGGAGCAGCGCAAGGCGATGGTCAGCGACATCGCCCACGAACTGCGCAGCCCGCTCACCAACATCCGCGGCTGGCTTGAGGTCACCCGGGACGGGGTCGTGGAACCCGCCCCCGCGCTGCTGGCCTCGTTGCACGAGGAGGCCCTGGTGCTCCAGCGGATCATCGACGACCTCCAGGACCTGGCGGCCGCCGACGCCGGCACCCTGCGCGTGCACCGCGAACCGGTCCGCGCCGCCGACCTGACGGACCAGGTCGCCGCCGCCCACCGGGTCGCCGCCGACGCGGCCGGGGTCACCCTGGTGACCGACGCCGACACCGACACCGCCGTCTGGCTCGACGCCGACCCGGTGCGGATGCGGCAGGCGCTGGGCAACCTGCTCTCCAACGCCATCCGGCACACCCCCGCCGGGGGGACCGTCACGCTCACCGTCCGCCGCGACGGGGACGACGTCGTCCTCGCCGTCCGCGACACCGGTCCGGGCATCGCGCCGGACGATCTCCCGCACGTCTTCGAGCGGTTCTGGCGCGCGGAGAAGTCCCGCAGCCGCCGCACCGGAGGCAGCGGGCTCGGCCTGCCGATCGTGCGGCACCTGGTGGCCGCCCACGACGGCACCGCCGAGGTGCGCAGTGAGCCCGGCGAGGGCGCCGAGTTCACCCTGCGGCTGCCGGCGGCGGCCGCACCGGCCGACGTCAGCTGAAGCGGCGCGCGATCGTGCGCCGCCCCAGCATCCGGCGCTCCGTCTCCGTCGCACCGCCCCAGACGCCACCGGTCTGCCCCGTCTCCACCGCCCAGCGCAGGCACGGCTCCCGGACCGGGCAGCGGTCGCAGACGGCCTTGGCCCGCCGCGTCTGGCGCAGCGCCGGGCCGGTGCTGCCGATCGGGAAGAAGAGGTCGGGATCCTCGTGGCGGCACTCGGCGCGCTCTCGCCAGTCGTCCATCGAAGTCACCTGCGATCCAAGTCGACTCTGCCGTTCCGGGGGCGTCGCCCCCGTCCGGGTCACCGGAGCGGGCGCGGCCGAAACGGCCAAGTCCCGGGAAATCGCGGGCGGTCACTGCTCGCGCAGGCCCCAGGGCGAGCCGTACTCGGTGAGCAGGTCGAGGAACGGGCGGGCCGGGAACGCCTCCGGGCCGAGGACGCCCGAGCCCGACCACACGCCGGTGGCCAGGAGTTCGAGGGCGACGACCGGGTTGAGGGCCGTCTGCCACACCACGGCCTGACAACCGTACTCCGCCATCGACCACTCGTTGTCGACCACGTGGTAGAGGTACACCTCGCGCGGGCTGCCGTCCTTGGTGCCGCGCACCCAGGTGCCCGCGCAGGTCCTGCCGCGCATGCGGTCGCCCAGCGTCGCCGGGTCGGGGAGCGAGGCGGCGACCACGTCCCGGGGCGAGACCGCGACCGGCCCGTCGGGGCCCGGCACGGTCACCGGTGCGGTGCGGTCCAGCCCGAGCAGGTGCAGCGTCCGCAGCGTCTCGATGAACTCCCGGCCGAGCCCGTACTTGAAGGTGACCCGGCGCGCCTCCACCCAGCGCGGCACGAGCAGCACCTCCTCGTGCTCGACGTTCACGCACTCCACCGGGCCGATGCCCGCGGGGAAGTCGAAGACCTCGGGTTCGCTGAACGGCGCGGTGGTGAACCAGCCCCGGTCCCTCTCGTAGACGACCGGCGGGTTGAGGCACTCCTCGATGGTCGTCCAGATGCTGAAGGAGGGCGCGAAGCCGTATCCGTCCACGGTCAGGTTCGCGCCGTCGCGGATGCCGATCTCCTCGATCTCGTCGAAGAGCTCGTCGGCCGCGTACCGGGCGAACACGTCGGACAGCCCCGGCTCCACGCCCATCCCGACGAGCGCCAGCGCACCCGCCCGCTCCCACTCCCCGGCCAGCGCGAACTGCTCGTCGCCGAGCTTGACCCCGCACTCCTCGTACGGCCGTTCGGCGTGCGGCCGGGACAGCGACATCGCCATGTCGAGGTAGGCGGCGCCGGCCGCGCGGGCGGCCCGGAACAGCGGCATCACGAAGCGCGGGTCGGTGGCGTTCAGCAGCACGTCGCACCCGTGCCGGGTCAGCAGCTCCGCCACGGCCGACTCGTCGCAGGCGTCGATGCGCTCGGCCCGGAACCGCTCGTCGCCGACGGCCGCCACGGCCGCCTCGGCACGCGCCGGGTCGTAGTCGGCGACCACCATCAGGTCGAGGAACGGGCGGCGGGCCGCGATGCGGGTGACGGCGGTGCCGACACCTCCGGCTCCCACGAGCAGAACACGCATGGCGAAAACTCCTTCTCGGACACGGAGCGGGGCCGTTACGGCCGCCTCGGCCGGAATCAAACGCCGTGCCCGTGCACCAGGTCAATGGCGTGGGGCACGGGCCCCGCCGACGCCGCACGACCGCCGGCCGGCCTTCAGGGCCGTGATGCGTCCGCTTCAGGGCCGTGATGCGTCCCCCCTCACGGCCGCGATCCGTCCCCCTCACGGCCGCAACGCCTTCCCGCCCGCCCTCACGGTCGCAGGGCTTCCCGTGCCCGGGCCGCCACCGCCTCCGCGAGCGCCTCCAGCGCCGGTGAGTCCAGCTTCCACTGCTGCCAGTACAGCGGCACGTCCACCCACAGCTCCGGGCCGAGCGGCACCAGCCGGCCGCTCCGCAGCCGTGGCCCGGCCTGCGCCTCGGGCACCATTCCCCACCCCAGCCCGGCCGTCACCGCGTCCACGAACCCCTCGGACGTCGGCACGTAGTGCCGCAGCGGACCGGCGCCGTCCCGCCCCAGCCGCCGCAGGAAGGCGTCCTGGAAGTCGTCCCGCCGGTCGAACACGATCACCGGCGCCCAGGCGAGCGCGTCCGCCAGCGGCCCCGTCACCCGAGCCGCCGCGAACCCGGGGCTCGCCACCGGCAGGTACCGCATCCGCCCCAGCGCCCGCACCGCGCACCCGGGCACCGGGTCCGGCGACGAGGTCACCGCCGCCATCACCAGCCCCTCGCGCAGCAGCGCCGCCGTGTGGTCCTCGTCCTCGCGCCGCAGTTCGACATAGACGTTCGGCAGATCGGTCAGCGCGCCGAGGAACCAGGTCGCCAGCGAGTCCGCGTTGACCGCGACCGGCACCCGTACCGGCTCCCCGGTCCCGCCCATGCCCAGCTCGCCGCGCGCGTCGCCCTCCAGCCGCGCCAGCTGCCGGGCGAACCGCACCAGCACCTCGCCCGACTCGGTCGGCCGGACCGGCTTGGTGCGCCGCAGCAGCACCCGGCCCGTGCGCTGCTCCAGCGCCTTGACCCGCTGGCTGACCGCGGACGGCGTCACGTGCAGGGCCGCGGCCGCCGCGTCGAACGTGCCCTCGTCCACCACCGCGAGCAGCGTCCGCACCTGGTCCAGGGGAAGCTCCACGTCCCACTCCCGTCCTCGCCCGCTCCAGCGGCGCGACCGCCACGCGGGACTTCAGCTCCGCTAAAGGTACGTAAAAATCTTTAGCTGTACCCATCGTGATCGCTTCCGTAGCGTCGACGGCATGTCCAGCGCTCTCGCCGCCGCTGCCGCAGGATTCGGCAGCGGCCTCTCGCTCATCGTCGCCATCGGCGCCCAGAACGCCTTCGTCCTGCGCCAGGGCGTCCGCCGTGACGCGGTCCTCGCCGTCGTCGGCATCTGCGCCCTGTCCGACGCCGCGCTCATCGCCCTCGGTGCCGGCGGGGTGGGCGCGGTCGTCGTGGCCTGGCCGGGCGCGGTGCGGGCGATCGGGCTGATCGGCGGCGTCTTCCTGCTCTGCTACGGCGCCCTCGCCGCCCGCCGGGTGATCCGCCCCGGCGGCGCGGGCCTGCGCACCGAGGGCGAGGCGGCGGGCTCCCGGCGGCGCGCGGTGCTCACCTGCCTGGCCATGACCTGGCTGAACCCGCACGTCTACCTGGACACCGTCTTCCTGCTCGGCTCCCTCGCCGCCCACCGGGGCGACCTGCGCTGGACCTTCGGCCTCGGGGCGGCGCTGGCCAGCCTCTGCTGGTTCGCCGCGCTCGGCCTCGGCGCCCGGCTGCTCGGCCGGTACCTGGCCCGGCCGGCCGCCTGGCGGGTGCTGGACGGGCTGGTGGCCGCGACGATGACCGGTCTCGGGCTGATGCTGGTCGCCGGATCCTGAGACGCGTGGTTCGGCGGTCATGGAAGGTGCTGGGATAGTGATCCCGCATTCGAAAGATGTAGCGGGCACCCAGACGTCGGGCACCAGACGTCCGGCAACGGAAGTCCGGCGCCCGGAAGACCAGCACTCAGAACACCAGGACACCAGGACACCAGGACCTCCGTGGACACCAGCGAGAGCAGCAACACCTCCGACACCGCTCCGTCCGGCACCGGATCGCCCGGCGACGCCAAGGCCGCTCCGCCCGGCCGCGGCTGGCGCCGCTGGGCGATGGACACCCGCCCGCTGCGCGTCCCCGCCTACCGCCGGCTGTGGACCTCGACGATCGTCACCTCGGTCGGCAGCCAGCTCACCGCCGTCGCGGTGCCCAAGCAGATCTACGACATCACCGGGTCCTCGGCCTGGGTCGGTGCCGCGAGCCTCGCCGGACTGCTGCCGCTGATCGTGTTCGCGCTGTGGGGCGGCGCCGTCGCCGACACCATGGACCGCCGCAAGCTGCTGCTGATCACCAACGTGGGCATCGCCGTCACCTCGCTGCTGTTCTGGCTCCAGGCGGCCACCGGTCTGGAGTCCGTGGCCGCCCTGATGGTGCTGCTCGCCGTGCAGCAGGCCTTCTGGGGCCTGAACGCCCCGGCCCGCAACGCCTCCATCGCCCGGCTCGTCCCCGAGGCGCAGCTGCCCGCCGCCAACGCCCTCGGCTCCACGGTCATGCAGACCGGGCAGGTCGTCGGGCCGTTGCTCGCCGGTGCCCTGATCCCCGTCATCGGCCTGCCCGAGCTGTACCTGGTCGACGCGCTGGCCCTGTGCGTGACGGTGTGGGCGGTCTACCGGCTGCCCTCGCTGCCGCCGCTGGCCGGCGCGCCGGCCCGGCGGGCCGGGGTGCGGGAGATCGTGGAGGGGTTCCGCTACATCTCCATGCACAAGGTGCTGCTGCTGTCGTTCCTGGCCGACATCATCGCGATGGTCTTCGGCATGCCCCGCGCCCTGTTCCCGCAGCTGGCCGCCGAGACCTACGGTTCCTACGGCGAGGGGCTGGCGCTCGGCCTGCTGTTCGCCGCGATCCCCATCGGCGCGGTCCTCGGCGGGCTCTTCTCGGGCACCTTCTCGCGGGCCCGCCGGCACGGGCTGATGGTGATCTGCGCGGTGGTCGGCTGGGGCGTGGCGATCGCCGGGTTCGGACTGAGCCGCAACCTCTGGATCGGCGTGGTGTTCCTCGCCGCCGCCGGGGTCGCCGACATGGTCTCGATGGTCTTCCGGGGCGCGATCCTGCTGTCCGCCGCGACCGACGAGATGCGCGGCCGGATGCAGGGCGTGTTCACGGTGGTGGTCGCGGGCGGCCCGCGCCTGGCCGACGTCCTGCACGGCGCCCTGGGCTCCGCGTTCGGACCCCGCGCGGCCGTCGCGGGCGGCGGCCTGCTGGTCGTGGCCGTGATGCTGGGCCTGGCCGTCGCCGTCCCCGCGCTGCGTCGCTACCGCGTCTGAGCCTCGGGGGCAGGGGGTCTGGCGCTCGCCGTCACCCTTAACCGGACATCGGATGTTTAGTATGATGCGGTGGTTGCCGCGGCCGCATGGCGCGGGTCGCAGCACCCTCGCCTCCAGCGGCGGTCCGCACGGGCCGCCGCCCGCACCCGAACGGTGACCGCATTGGTACAGCGACAGATACCCCGCCCCGCCGAGATCCTCGAACTCGCCAAGTTCAAGAAGCCCGAACTCAACGGCCGCAAGCGCCGGCTGGACCGGGCCCTGACCATCCACGACCTGCGCGCCATCGCCAAGCGCCGCACCCCGCGCGCGGTCTTCGACTACACGGACGGGGCCGCCGAGGGCGAGCTGTCGCTGGCCCGGGCCCGCCAGGCCTTCGAGGACGTGGAGTTCCACCCCGCGATCCTGCGCAGCGTGCCCGAGGTGGACACCGCCACCACCGTCTTCGGCGGCCCCTCCGCCCTGCCCTTCGGCATCGCGCCCACCGGGTTCACCCGGCTCATGCAGACGGAGGGCGAGACCGCCGGCGCCGGCGCGGCCGGTGCCGCCGGGATCCCCTTCACGCTCTCCACGCTCGGCACCGCGTCGATCGAGACCGTGAAGGCCGCGAACCCGCACGGGCGCAACTGGTTCCAGCTGTACGTCATGCGCGACCGGGAGATCTCCTACGGCCTGGCCCGGCGGGCCGCCGACGCCGGGTTCGACACGCTCTTCTTCACGGTCGACACCCCGGTCGCGGGCGCCCGGCTGCGCGACAAGCGCAACGGCTTCTCGATCCCGCCCCAGCTGACCCCGGCCACCGTCCTCAACACCCTGCCCCGGCCCTGGTGGTGGTGGGACTTCCTGACCACGCCCAAGCTGGAGTTCGCCTCGCTGACCTCCACGGGCGGGACCGTGGGCGAACTGCTGGACTCGGCGATGGACCCCTCCATCGGCCTGGACGACCTCAGGGTCATCCGCGACCTGTGGCCCGGACGGCTCGTCGTCAAGGGCGTGCAGACCGTCGAGGACGCCAAGAAGCTCGTCGGCCTGGGCGTGGACGGCATCGTCCTGTCCAACCACGGCGGCCGGCAGCTCGACCGCGCTCCCGTGCCGTTCCACCTGCTGCCCAAGGTCGTCAGGGAGGTCGGCAAGGACGTGGAGATCGCGGTCGACACCGGCATCATGCACGGCGCCGACATCGTCGCGTCCATCGCCCTCGGGGCGCGCTTCACCCTGGTCGGCCGCGCCTACCTCTACGGACTCATGGCGGGCGGACGCGAGGGCGTCGACCGGGCGATCGCCATCCTCGCCGACCAGGTCGTCCGTACGATGAAGCTCCTCCAGGTCTCCTCCCTGGAGGAACTCGCTCCCCGCCATGTGACCCAGCTGACCAGGACGACACCCCTGCAGCTCGGATAGACATCCGATCATTTGGTCTAGAGTGGTCGCATGGCCGTCACCGACGTAGCGATTCTCAAGATCAAAGAAATGATCGTCTCGGGCGATCTCTCGCCCGGATCCAGGCTTCCTCCCGAGAAGGAGCTGAGCGAGGCCCTCGGGCTCTCGCGCAACTCGCTGCGCGAGGCCGTGAAGGCGCTGGAGGTCATCCGCGTCCTCGACGTACGGCGCGGCGACGGCACCTATGTCACCAGCCTCGAACCGCGGCTGCTCCTGGAGGCCATGTCGTTCGTCGTCGACCTCCACCAGGACGACTCGATCCTGGAGGTCCTCGCCGTACGGCGGATGCTCGAGCCGCAGGTGGCCGCCCTCGCCTGCCGCTCGATCACCGACGCCCAGCTGGCCGAGATCGAGAAGCAGCTCGCGGACGTCGGCGAGGACGCCGACGTGGAGAGCCTGGTCGCCCACGACATCGCGTTCCACCACGCGATCGCCGAGGCGACCGGCAACGCCTATCTGACGAGTCTGCTCGACTCCCTGTCGAGCGACACCGTCCGCGCCCGCGTCTGGCGCGGCATCACCGAGGGCGGCTCGGTCTCCCGCACCATCGACGAGCACCGCAGCATCCTGGATGCCGTCCGGCACCGGAACCCGGAGCTCGCCCAGGCACTGATGTTCGCCCACGTCTCCGGCGTGGAGCACTGGCTCAGAAAGGCCCGCTGATGCGCGTCGCGCTGCACTCCGAGATCCGAGAGGGCGCCGTCGATCTCTACCGGGAACGGCACCTGCGGATACCCGACGACCTGGTCGCCGTGTTCGGCCGGCTCGGCATCCACGACTGGACCATCTGGCGCTCGGGACGGCGGCTGTTCCACCTGGTCGAGTGCGACGACTGGGACGCGGCCTACGCGGCCCTGCCGCAGGAGCCCGCCGACCAGGCCTGGCAGCGCGACATCGGGCGGTTCGTCGAACTGTTCCGGGACGCCGACGGCGCGGCGGGCACCGGCCCGCTCGAACAGGTCTGGGACCTCGCGGCGCAGCGGGACGGCGGACGGTGACCGGGCCCCTGCCCGGCGGCGGGGCGGCCGGCACGGAGCTGATCGACGCGCACACGCACGTCTGGGACCCGCGCCGGCTGCGGTACGACTGGCTCGCCGGTACGGCGCTGGACCGGCCGCGGCTGCCGGCCGACATCGACGACGCCGACGGCGCGGTGACCCGCTGGGTCTTCGTCGAGGCCGACGTCACCCCGGACTCGGCCCTCGACGAGGCCCGCTGGGCCGGGGCGCTGGACTGGCCCGGACTGGCGGCGGCGGTCGTGGCGGCCGACCTGGAGGCGCCCGACGCCGGTGAGCGGGTCGGCCGGGCGGCCGCGCTGCCGTTCGTGCGCGGCATCCGCCATCTGCTCCAGGGCCTGCCGGACGAGCGGCTCGCGGCGCCCGCGCTGCGCAGGGGACTGGCCGAGGTGGCCCGCGCCGGCCTGGTCTTCGACGCCTGTGTGCGCTGGACCCAGCTGGACGCCCTGGACCGCCTGCTGGCCGGCTCCGGCGACGGGATCACCGTCCTCGACCACCTGGGCAAGCCGCCGGTGGACGAGGGGCTCGGCTCGGACGCGGGACAGGCCTGGCTGGCGGCGCTCGGCCGGCTGGCCCGGCACGAGCGGCTGACGGTGAAGCTCTCCGGACTGCCCGCCGAGGCCCGCGACGCCGACACCCTGCGCCGGCACGGCCCGGACCTGCTGCGCGCCGCCCTGGACCTGTTCGGCCCGGAGCGCTGCCTGTTCGGCGGTGACTGGCCGGTGAGCACCGGGACCGACGGCAGGACGACGACGGCCGAGTGGATCGGCCTCGTGCGCGACGCCGTCGGCGCGCGGGACTGGCCCCAGGTCGCCGCGGGTACCGCGCGCAGGGTCTACCGGATCGCCGACTGAGACGACGGTGCCCGGCTCCCCGTTATGTTCTTCGCGGCTCCGCAATGGGGCCGCTGGCCTCCGGGCCCGGCATGACTGTGTCCCCCTGTCGAACGGATGACCTGGGGGGTG